>NZ_JBQFWR010000005.1:0-269569 GCF_056540425.1 Ruegeria sp. AN6 | reverse complement strand
CCCCAATGGATACTGAACAGGCATCTCCCACCCAGCAAAATCAACCAACTTACCACCCAACTCAACATGCAAAGCGTGAAGAGGCGTGCGTTTAATCTCGCCCATAGCCAGAGCCTTTCTAATCAGCGGGATTGGTCACGAACGACTGTTACAGTGCAATGCGCGTTACGCACGACACGTGACAAGTTCGGGCCAATCTCATAATTCGGGAAATCGCCTTTGGTCGATGCCATGACGATCAGATCGAAGCCTTCCTTGTACGCAAGCTTCAGGATTTCGCGGTAGACGCTGCCTTCTTCGACATGTACCGGAACGTCTCCGGCATTGCCGTGATCCAGAATGGCCTGAACCGCGTTGCGTACATGCTCTTTGGCACCCGCACCATAGTTGGCAGGCAGGTTAGGGAGCTGGATGATCTCGGGGATAACGGCCACTGTGTGCAATTCAGCACCATAGAATTTTGCCTGTTCCAGCGCGAGCGGCAGGGCGTTCTTCCATGAGCGGTCGTCGGTGTGATCAATGGGCAGCAGGATTTTCGTGGCCATCACGTCTCTCCTCGAGATATAGAAATCTGTTTTAAAGCCCGGGGGCCACTCTGGCCTCCGGGTATGTTTATCCAGGTTTATTCGGCTGGTGTGCCACCTGGTTCTTCGGACTTGCCACCCGAAGCGAAGAACTCTTTCGTCAGCTTGATGACGATCGGGCTCAGCAGCGCCAGGGCGATCAGGTTCGGGATAGCCATCATGGCGTTCAGCGTATCGGCAAGCAGCCAGATGAAGCCTAGATCCGCGGTCGCTCCGAAATAGATCATGACGATCCACAGGACGCGGTAAGGCATCAGCGATTTGACGCCGAGCAGGAACTCGACACATTTTTCGCCGTAGAACGACCAGCCCAAGATGGTGGTGAAGGCAAAGATCGACAGAGCGATGGCGATCAGATATCCACCGATCCCCGGCAATGATAGCTCGAACGCGTGGCTGGTCAGAGCGGCACCGGATTCACCAGACGTCCATGCACCCGACGAGATGATCGCCAGACCGGTGATCGAGCAAACGATGATAGTGTCGATGAACGTCCCCAGCATCGCGATCAGGCCCTGGTTGACCGGACCTTTGGTCTCGGCTGCGGCGTGCGCGATCGGAGCGGAACCCAGACCCGCTTCGTTCGAGAAGACACCACGTGCCACACCAAAGCGGATCGCAGCCCAAACAGCGGCACCCGCGAAACCACCTTCGGCGGCCGAGGGGGTGAAGGCGTAGGTGAAGACCAGTGACAGCGCATGTCCGATGTTGCCGATGTTGATCAGCAGTACCAGCAAGCCCGCGATGATGTAGGCGATTGCCATGAACGGAACCAACTTACCGGCAACTGCACCGATCCGGGTGATGCCGCCCAAGATCACGGCGGCTGTCAGAACCATCAGAACAACACCGGTGACTGAGGTGTTGAAACCGAAATTCGCTTCCAGAACCTGGGCGACACCGTTGGCCTGTACACCGTTACCGATGCCAAAGGCTGCGACAGCTCCGAACAGAGCGAACGCAACGCCCAGCCAGGCCCATTTCGCACCCAGACCGTTTTTGATGTAGTACATCGGACCGCCGACATAGTTGCCCAACTCGTCTTTCTCGCGGTATTTCACGGCGCAGACAGCTTCTGCATATTTGGTGGCCATGCCCACCAGGGCGGTCATCCACATCCAGAACAAGGCGCCCGGACCGCCCAGGAAGACAGCAGTGGCCACACCGGCGATGTTACCCGTACCGATTGTCGCCGACAGCGAGGTCATCAGCGCGTTGAACGGGCTGATCTGCCCTTCGCCCTGACCTTCACGGCCTTTAAACAGCAGGCTGAAGCCTGTGCCGATGCGCAGGATCGGCATGAACTTCAGCCCCACCTGCAGGAAGAAGCCAACGCCGAGGATGAGGACCAGCATTAGCGGCCCCCACACGACGCTATTGATAGCCCCTACGATTGAATTTAACGCTTCCATGGTTTCCCTCCCATTTGCGTCAGGTTTATGCCCTGTTTGCGATGGCCCGCTGGCGAGCTTGCTTAAGGGCGGCAAAGTCTTCGTCCGCGTGGAACGACGAACGGGTCAGCGGGGTTGCTGACACGTGCAAAAAGCCCTTGGAACGCGCGATTTGTTCCAGTTGGGCGAATTCTTCCGGAGTCCAGAATCGGTCGATCAGGTGATGTTTCGGCGTCGGCTGCAGGTATTGACCGACTGTCAAGAAATCGACGTTTGCAGCACGCAGATCATCCATGACTTGTCGGACATCATTCAGCGTTTCACCTAATCCGACCATCAAACCGGATTTGGTGAAAACTTCGGGATTTGCGCGTTTGGCATCGTCCAGCAACCGTAGCGAAGTATAGTAACGCGCACCCGGGCGTACAGTTGGGTAGAGGTGCGGAACAGTCTCAAGATTGTGGTTGAACACATCCGGAGCAGCCTCAAACACCACTTCTGCAGCTTCTCCCTTACCCAGAAAATCGGGGGTCAGAACCTCGATCGTCGTGGTAGGGTTCTGATGGCGGACCGCACGGATTGTCTGTGCAATATGCTCAGCCCCGCCATCGTTTAGGTCATCGCGATCAACAGATGTGATGACCACATGACGCAAGCCCAGTTTCTTCACCGCCGCGGCCACCCGACCAGGTTCGAAAACATCCAGGGCATCGGGACGCCCGGTTGAGACATTGCAGAATGAACAGCCGCGCGTGCAGACTTCGCCCATAATCATCATGGTAGCGTGCCGCTTAGACCAGCATTCACCGATATTTGGGCAGGCTGCCTCTTCGCAGACCGTCACAAGATCGTGGTCCCGCATCAGGCGGCGGGTTTCATAAAACTCAGGGCCTTCTACCTTTTTCTTGCGAATCCACTTGGGTTTGCGTGGGATGACGCTATCTGCCTTTTTGGCCTTTTCCGGGTGACGGGGGCGAAGCTGGATGGTCATCTGGCGGCTCCGGTTTAGGCGTGAATCGCGCGGCCTAGGGCGTCGAGGCAGGCTTCTTTGACAGCCTCACCCATCGCAGGGTGCGCATGGCATGTTGCTGCGACTTCGGACACGGTTGCCTCCTTTGTCATCGCCAACACCAATTCTGCGATTAGATCGCCACCATGAGCGCCACAGATATGCGCGCCCAGAATCTTGCCGTTAGTGTCTGCCAGTACCTTCACCGCACCGTCTGTTTCTCCGGTCGAGCGTGCGCGCGAGTTCGCCATGAAGGCGAATTTGCCGACCGAATACTCGGCTCCGGCGTCTTTCAGCGCTTCTTCGGTCAATCCTACTGAGGCGACCTCGGGATCTGTGTACACAACGCCCGGCACGGTGTTGTAATCGACATGCCCGGCTTCGCCTGCCAGCATCTCAACGCAGGCAACACCGTCTTCTTCGGCTTTATGTGCCAACATTGGGCCGGGAACGCAGTCACCGATGGCGTAAATGCTTGGCACTGATGTTTGAAATGTATTGTCAACTTCTATGACGCCACGTTGGTTCACAGCCACCCCCAGCTCTTCCAAGCCAAGCCCTCGGGTGACGGGGCGGCGACCGACAGCGATCAACACCTTGTCGGCCTCAATTACTTCTTCCTTGTCCTTGCCAACGCGATCCACGGTCAGGGTCAGACCTGCATCCGTTTTGTCGACCGATTTCAACGCCCGACCCAATTGGAACTTCAATCCACGTTTGGACAGGGCGCGCTGCGCCAGTTTGGCAATCTCACCGTCAATTCCGGGCAACACCCGATCCAGATATTCGACCACCGTGACCTTAGCGCCCAGACGTGCCCAGACCTGCCCCAGCTCCAGACCGATAACGCCTGCACCGATCACCACCAGATGTTCGGGAACCGTCTCCAATGCGATCGCACCTGTTGAGCTGAGGATGTCCTGCTCGTCTATCTCGATTCCCGGCAATGGGGTGGGTTCCGAGCCCGTGGCAATCAGGATGTTCTTGGCTGTGTGGACATCTTCTCCAACTTTAACTTGCCCGGCGGTGGGAATGCTGGCCCACCCCCCGATCAGATCGACGCCGTTTTTCTTGAACAGGAACGCGATGCCTTTGGTCAGGTCGCCTACGATCTTGTCCTTGCGGCCCATCATCGCGGGTACATCGATGCTGGCCCCCTCGACCGCAATACCGTGGGAGGAGAGATGTGCAAGTTCGGCATATTTGGCCGAGGAGGTCAGCAACGCTTTGGAGGGTATGCACCCCACATTCAAACAAGTCCCGCCGAGCGCACCACGGCCCTCAACGCACGCTACTTTCATGCCCAATTGAGCCGCGCGGATCGCGGCGACATAGCCGCCTGGTCCGCCCCCGATGACAGTAAGATCGTAAGTCATTTGGTCTTCTCTCAGTAGATCGGGTGGCTTGCGCAAAGGGCGCGGACTTTTTCGCGGGTTTCCTTTTCGACGGCTTCATCCCCGTCCGGCGATTGGGCCAATGCGTCCAATACATTGCCGATCAGGTGACCGATCTGCTTGAACTCTTCCGGACCAAAGCCGCGACTACAGCCAGCTGCGGTGCCCAAACGAATGCCGCTGGTGATCGTTGGTTTCTGGGGATCACCCGGAACGCTGTTTTTGTTGCAAGTGAAGCCTGCACGCTCGAGCGCAGCTTCAGCGTCTTTTCCGGTTACGCCGATTGGGCGCAGGTCGACCAGCATCAGGTGGTTTTCGGTTCCACCCGAAACGATATCGCAGCCGCGCGCTATCATTACATTCGCCAATGCTGACGCACTATCCACGACACGCTTCATATACTCTTTGAATTCGGGTTTCAGTGCTTCTCCAAATGCAACGGCTTTTCCTGCAATCACATGCATCAGAGGGCCGCCCTGCAAGCCGGGGAAAACGGCTGAGTTCATCTTTTTTGCTAACGCTTCGTCGTTGGTCAGAATAACCCCGCCACGCGGTCCACGCAGGGTTTTGTGCGTGGTTGATGTTACAACGTGGGCGTGGCCAACTGGCGACGGATGCAGACCCGTCGCGACAAGCCCTGCTATGTGGGCCATGTCGGCCAGCAACCAAGCACCAACTTCATCCGCGATGGCGCGGAAGCGTGCAAAGTCAATTTTTTGCGAATAGGCCGATGCGCCTGCAATGATCAGTTGGGGTTTTTCGGCTTTGGCAAGTGCCTCAACCTGATCATAATCAATCAGCCCGGCTTCGGTCAGTCCGTACTGGACCGGACGGAACCACTTGCCGGATTGGGCAGGTTTTGCGCCGTGAGTCAGGTGGCCACCAGCATCCAGCGACATTCCCAGGATGGTATCGCCAGGGCTAAGTAGCGCCAGTTTGACGGCCCCGTTGGCCTGTGCACCCGAATGGGGTTGGACGTTTGCATACTCGCAACCGAACAATTGTTTCAACCGTTCGATCGCTTCGGCCTCGACTTCATCCACATATTCGCATCCACCATAATAGCGGCGGCCAGGATATCCTTCGGCATATTTGTTGGTCAGCACAGAACCCTGTGCATCGATCACAGCCTGAGAGACAATATTTTCAGAAGCGATCAGTTCGATCTGTTCAGCCTGGCGCTTGTTCTCGCGCGCAATCGATGACGCGATGACCGGATCGGCTTCAATGAGCGACTTTTTGAACATTATCTCCTCCATCGACCATAATCCCCAACAAGGAAATTAAGTTTCCTATAGTGGAGAATACACAGATAAAGCAACAAATATTTAATAACAGGAAAGTTGTAGGATGTTGTGGAAACCTTTAACCTTCAGAAAAAGGGGAGAATTATATGGTTGAGGACCACCCAAATGATACTTCTGGACCGGATGAATTGGGCGATGGAGCTGTACTAGGACGCTCGATCCGTGATGCGCGTCGTAAAAAAGGTTGGACTTTGGAAGAGGCTGGTCGGGCAGCGGGAATCGGTCGATCCACGCTTTCGAAAATTGAAAACAATCAAACGCGACCTAGTTTTGACATCGTGCGAAGGCTGACACAGGCACTGGGTATGAGCACGCCTCAACTGTTCCTGCAGTCAGGACAGACCGGCATATCAGGGCGACGCGATTTCACCGCCAAGGGTGAGGGTGAAATCAAGAACACACCTACCTATTTGCATGAGCTTCTGTGCACAGAGCTCACAAGCAAGCGGATGCTTCCCTATATCGCGACGATCAAAGCCAGAGATATTTCAGAGTATGATACTTGGATCAGGCACAGTGGCGAAGAGTTCATGTATGTAATCAGCGGCGAGTTGACGTTTGTATCCGAACACTATCGACCATTGCCCATGAAAGCTGGGGATTCACTATATTACGACAGCAGTATGGGGCACGGATGCATCTCAACCAGCAAAGAAGATGCCCAGGTGTTGTGGGTATCGCTCGAGTGAAACCGATGTGACGGTTTGTTTTGATAACCTTGTTGTTGTTGAGGCGGAATTTGAATTTGAGCACTCTCAATCCGAACAAAAGAAGAAGCACATGACACAGAATATCTTTGCCGGCACGATGCCTGCATTAATGACACCCTGCCTGCCTAATCGGGCGCCGGATTTCGATGCTCTGGTCAAAAAGGGCAAAGAGATGATCGATGCCGGCATGTCTGCCGTGGTGTATTGCGGATCGATGGGCGATTGGCCTTTGCTGACGGATGCGCAAAGGATGGAAGGCGTTGAAAGGCTGGTTGATGCTGGATTGCCTGTGGTTGTTGGCACAGGTGCCATTAACTCAAAATCAGCGGTCGCGCATGCAGCTCATGCGCAGAAAGTGGGCGCATCAGGTCTGATGGTTATTCCACGTGTTCTTTCGCGTGGCTCGTCGATCGCGGCACAAAAGAACCATTTCAAAGCCATCTTATCAGCAGCACCCGACGTACCAGCGATTATCTATAACAGCCCAGTATACGGTTTTGCGACCCGCGCTGACTTGTTTTTCGCACTCCGGGCCGAACATCCAAATCTGGTCGGTTTCAAGGAATTCGGAGGCAAAGACGATCTGAGATACGCTGCCGAATTCATTACATCTAAGGACGATCAGGTTACGTTAATGGTCGGTGTAGACACCGAGGTCTATCACGGTTTCGTAAATTGCGGAGCCACAGGGTCAATTACCGGGATCGGCACGGCGCTGCCGAAAGAGGCACTGCTGCTGGCGGCACTGGCCAAGAAAGCCGCGACTGGTCACGCCGAAGCCCGCCTGCGCGCACGCGAATTGGATGAGGCGTTTGGCGTATTGGCCAGTTTTGACGAAGGTACGGACCTCGTTCTGTATTATAAACATCTTCTGGTTTTGAATGGCGAAGATGAATACCGTCTGCATTTCAACGAAACAGACGAGTTGTCTGACGCGCAGCGAAACTATTGCGAACAGCAGTATGGACTTTTCCGCAACTGGTTCAACGACTGGGTCCAACAGGGTGGGGTCATTGCTGAATGCATGTGATCGACAGCCATACCGGGGGAATGCCAACGCGTGTCATTCTGGATGGTGGTCCCGATCTGGGGTCTGGCTCGGTGGCAGAGCGGGCAGAACGATTGGCGATGCAGCACGAGCAGTTCTACAAATCCATTCTGCTAGAGCCGCGTGGCCAGCCCGGAATGGTTGGTGCACTTCTTGTGGAGCCCGTAAACCCGGCCTGTGCCGCGGGCGTTATCTATTTTGACGCTGATGCGGTGCTGGGAATGTGCGGGCATGGCACGATCGGTCTGGGTGTGACACTGGCTCATTTGGGTCGGATCGGAGTCGGTGTGCACCGGATCGAAACCCCTGCAGGAGAAGTGGTGATTGATCTGAAGGACCCAAACACCGTTGAGGTTACGAATATCGAAAGCCGCCGGGTGCGTCAGGCGGTTACTATTGATGTCGACGGCTACGGGTCAGTGACCGGAGACGTAGCTTATGGCGGCAATTGGTTTTTTATTGTCGACCCGAGCCCAATGACAGTTGAACCTGCAAACATCCGTTCATTGACTGACTTTACCATTGCTATCCGCGAAGCCTGTATCTCCCATGGTGTTGGCGGTGAGAATGGCGAGCCTGTCGACCATGTTATTTTGCAAGGCAAGTCTCCGAATAAAGGGGTCCACAGCCGAAACTTTGTTTTATGCCCTGATAACGATTATGACCGCTCACCCTGCGGCACCGGCAGTTCGGCGCGTTTGGCTTGTCTGGCGGCCAGCGGGCAGCTGCAAGCCGGAGAAGAGATTGTGCAGGAGAGTGTGATCGGAAGCAGCTACCGGTTGTTCTATAAACCCGGGAAGGGTGGGGGCGTTGTTCCAAGTTTAACCGGGCAAGCATACGTGATGGCTGAAAGCACATTGATCTTTGCTGAGGGCGATCCGTTCCGAACCGGAATAATCAGGCCGTAACCAAAGGGCAGAAATGAATGTCTGTTTCCAAAATCGTGGCGGGTGGGCAAACGGGCGTTGATTTGGCTGCACTGGATTTCGCACGAAAGCACCATATCCTTTATGGTGGTTGGGTTCCAAAAGGCAGAACAAACGAGGCCGGTCTGATCCCTGTTGAGTACGCTGGATTGGTCGAGACCCATTCACCGGAAGTGATCGAGCGGACAAAGCTGAACGTTCAGTCCAGCGATGCAACGCTGATAGTTGTGAATGGTTCAGACAGTCCAGGCACGCAACAAACAGTTGTTTTTGCAGGGGAGGCCGGAAAGCCTTACCTGGTGCTTGATGTCAGGCAGGGAACGGAGTTTTGCCAACAAAAACTGCGGGATTGGTTGCGCACAAATCCGGTTGAAGTCTTGAACATTGCCGGTCCGCGCGGGTCAGAGGCGCCCGGTCTGGATGTGCAGGTGCGAGATCTACTTGAGGGTTGTCTCGATGAATTTGCCTACCCCAGATAATCACGCAGCGCTGGAGGTGGATTTTCGAATAGCTGCTTGGTTGCAACAGGTGCGTGTGCAACCTGATCCGTAATAAATACCGTTTGCTCGGTTATCCGAAGCGCATCCTGAGGATCATGGCTAACCATAAGCAGCGTTGTTCCGGTCTCAGCCACCAGATCCGCCACCAGATCTAACATCTCGGCCTTTAGCGCAGGACCAAGGGCCGCAAAGGGTTCATCCAGCAACAAGACATCTCGCTTTTGAACCAATATCCTGGCCAGCGCGACCCGGCTCTGTTGTCCTCCGGACAATTCGGCAGGCTTTCTGGTCCCCATTTCCGGTAGGCCAACGCGATGCAAGGCTGACCCCACCATTTCCTTTTCTTCATCTGTTAAGCGCCCAGTCGGGCGGATGCCCAAGCCAACATTTTGGGCGGCGGTCAGATGCGGGAACAAATTTCCGTCCTGAAACAGCATCGCAAGCGGTCTTTTCCCCGGTGGCAGGGTGGTCAGACTTTGGTCATTCCAGTGCATTTGCCCGGCCTTCAAATCCCGAAATCCGGCGATGGTTTCCAGCAACGTAGATTTCCCCGCACCAGATGGGCCAATGACCGCGACCTTGGCTCCGGTTTCGATTTCGAAATCGGCGTTCAGCAGAAAGCTGCCGTTCATGATGCTGCATTCGTCAAGCTTCAGCATGCCAACGCCCTCCACGATCCAGTATCCAAAACACACCCATCGAAAGCAGAAGCAGCAACAACGCTCCGCCCGCAGCCGCTTGCATTTGGTAGGCCCCGATAAGGCGATAAATCTGCAATGGAAGGGTTGCGATCTGTGCATCAGCGAACAATGCGATTACGCCAAGGTCACCCATCGACAGGGCAGCAGCCAAACCTGCAGCAAAACCGATTTGAGGGCGAAGACGCATCACTATGACGCGGGTGAAAAATGTGCGTTTGTTCATATCCAATGACAGGGCCAAACGTCTGTGCCGTTCTATCGTGTCGCACGCAGCGGGCACGAGTATTCGAAGCGCGAAAGGCAAGGCCATCACGGCGTTAACCAGTGCAGTGACGGGAAGGGCCAGCATAGCTGGATTGGCGACAGGGCGGATCAGAATAAACAGACCGGTGCCGATAACCAGTGGTGATGCAGCGAGGCCGAGAATGCCGCACAGTTCAACGATGCCGTACCTTCCGGTCGCCGCAGAAACGGCCATAGGCACCGCGAGCAGCAACAAAAGCATAGTGCTGATGGTGGCCACGAGGATCGAAGTTGCGGCTGCGCGAAACACTAGGGTGGGTAGTTCGAACAATCCCAACGCGCCTGAAATCACCACAGATGCCAATGGCAAAAGTAGGAATGTTGCTGCGGCGATAATCCAAAACGCGTCCAACAGAGGCGTTCCACCATCCCAACGGCGGACTGCACGGTTGAGGCCCGTCCCAAAGCCGTCCCCTCTCGAAAACTTCAGGGCCGCCAGTGCGGCAGCCGCAGTCAGGGCCAGTTGCAACGCGGATAGCAGCGCTGCACGGCCAAGATCGAAATCATATGTAAACGCCTGATAAATCGCGAGTTCGATCGTGGTCGCACGCGGGCCGCCGCCTAACGTTAGAGCAACGGCAAAACTGGTCAGGCAGATGGCAAAGATAACGGCCAGCACGCCGGGCAAAACGCGCCGCAGCATGGGCAATTCGATTAATCGAAACATTGCCATCCCATCGCATCCAAGCTGTGCGGCAAGACGAAATCGCTCTGCTGGAACCTCCTGCCATCCTTGCAAAATCAGCCGCGTTGCAAGAGGGAGATTGAAGAACACGTGGGCCAGAACGACACCATGCAACCCGTAAATTTGGATTGGGGGAAGGCCAAATACGCCCAAAACATCCGAGATCCATCCAGAGCGGCCAAATACCTGTAGCAGTCCCAATATCGCGACGATCACCGGGAGGATGAATGGCGCCCCCAAGAGCGCTATCAACACCCGTCGTCCACGAAACCGCCGCCGCGCCAATGCGCGCGCCACTGGGATGGCCAGTATAGAACTGAACGCTGCAGAGAGCGTTGCTTGCAAAAGCGTAAAGCGCAGTGCCGCCCAGTCAGAGGGATTGAACCCGCCGCTGGTTTCGGCACGTAAACCAACGGTGGTCAAAGTTCCCAATATCAGCGCGGCAACAAGGACCGCCGCGCTGATACCTGGCCATGAGCTTACTGGCTGAGTGCGCCCAGCCATTCCGTCAATGCCTCATCTCTTTTGGTTGCAGCCTCGCTGGGATCAATAATCAGAGATTTCTGAGGAACGACCAGAGTGTCAAAACCTTCGGGCAGCCCCGAGGACGGGGTGACGGCTGGATACATCCAGTTGGTTGTCGGGATGATCTGCTGGAACGCGTTGGAAACCATGAAATTCAAAAACTGGTCGGCCAATTCTGAATGATCCGAGCCAGCCAATTTTGCCGCAACTTCGATCTGCATATAATGGCCTTCGTCAAAGGCTGCAGCTGCTTTGCTGGCATCTTCCTCGGCAATCAGATGATAGGCAGGAGATGTTGTGTAGCTCAACACCATGTCAGCCTCGCCATCGAGAAACAGCCCATAAGCTTCGGACCAGCCTTTGGTCACAGTCACGATGTTGTCGGAAAGGTCAGCCCAGATTGCCGGGGCTTCATCACCATAAGCCGCCTTGACCCACAATAGGAGGCCCAGACCCGGCGTAGATGAGCGTGGGTCTTGAATGATGATTTTAGCCTCGCTGTCCGCCAGTTCCCGAAAATTGGCGGGCGCTGACGCATCAGCGTTGTGAACAAAGGCAAAGTAACCCCAATCATAAGGAACGAAAGTATCGTCGGTCCATTGGATTGGCAGTGCGTAATCAGCGGTGACCGAATGAGGGGCAAACAAGCCGGTTTCCTTGGCGGCGGCGATCAGATTGGTATCTAGCCCCAGCACAACATCTGCATCGGTGTTCTCACCCTCAAGACGGATGCGTGACAACAGGGCGGCACCGTCTTCGACACCCACAAGATTAAGGTCACAGTCACAAACTGCCTCAAATGCTTCTTCGACTTTTGGGCCGGGGCCCCAGTCCGAGACGAAGCTGTCATAC
Organism: Ruegeria sp. AN6; assembly: GCF_056540425.1. Classification (NCBI taxonomy): domain Bacteria; kingdom Pseudomonadati; phylum Pseudomonadota; class Alphaproteobacteria; order Rhodobacterales; family Roseobacteraceae; genus Ruegeria; species Ruegeria sp. AN6. Next base: position 257,634 of record NZ_JBQFWR010000005.1, on the reverse strand, counting down.
GTATAAACGGTCAACTGTGGTTTGTCGGCTGCAACAGCCGATGTCGCAGTCAGTATTCCCGCAGCAATTGCCAGATGTTTCATATCATCCTCCAATGCGGCGAGAGGGCAAGGATGGACAAAACCTGTACCTTTCCCTCCGCCGGTTCTAGCCGGTTCAGGTTCAACGGGTTTGCCAGTGGACATCTCAGCGCAGTATCGCGCGCACCCCGAGGTAGGGCTTTGATTAGGGTGACACGAGCGCAAATACAACCAAAATCCTGAGATTCAAGCCTGCAGCATGTCGATTTTTGCCAACTAATCGTTCAGTCTGATGTTGAGTTTGATGCGCGATTTTATACGCATATTTGACGCGCATAGTAGGTGGTGATAAATTTGCTTATGAAGAGGTTGGCTATATGAATGTCCAGACACGGAAACCGACCAATCTGTCGCTCGATCCCGCTTTGCTTGCCGAGGCCCGAAAACTGAAAGTGAACCTTTCGCGGGCCGCGGAGGAGGGGGTTCGTGCAGCCGTGGCGGCAGCCAAGGCAGAGCAATGGCAAGCGGAGAACGCTGAAGCTCTACAAAGCTCCAACTCTTATGTTGAAAAGCACGGATTGCCCCTGGAGCGGTTTCGTCAGTTCTGATGCCGAAATACGATGTGTTTCCCAACCCCTCTGGCGATGGCTTCTTGTTGGATGTCCAATCGGATCTTCTGAGCGATCTGAACACACGTGTGGTCGTACCCCTATTGCCGAAATCGTACGCGCCGAAACCTGCAACCCGTCTTAACCCAGAGTTCATGATTATGGATGAGCCGGTTGTCATGGTGACCCAGTTTATGGCCGCTGTTCCGACAGGGGTACTCAAGTCGCCTGTAGGGAATCTCGTTGACGAGTTTGAAAAAATTACCGTTGCTGTCGATATGCTGATGCAAGGCTTCTGAAAAGGAATGGCCGGCCAAATAGGCCAGCCATCAATTAGTTGCAGAAGCGGTAGGTTATTGGTCTTCGGTTCTATTTTCCACGAAGCACAACAACACTGCATTGGGCATGCCGGACAACACGTGCAGCCGTTGAGCCGATCAGATAGTCCGAAAGACCCGGTTGATGCGACGCCACGATGATGCAATCCGCTTTGTGTTTTTCAGCCCAATCGAGGATCGAGTTTGTGGGATGCCCGGTCACGACATGCGTACTGATGTTCGAAGCCTCCACGGCTGTGCCCAGCCTTTCTTCAAACTCTGAAACGCTTTTCTGAACCTGTTCCGCAGGAAAGTACGAGCCGATATACGAAGGAAGTTCTTCGAGAACCGATAGCACCGATACGGTTCCTCCGTCTGCCAGCAGACGGCTTGCAGCATCCAGAGACAAGGAGCAGTCGTTGATGTGATCGGGTGCGACTGGAACGAGGATATGGTTATACATCGGAACCTCCGGGTTATTTCAGGATGCTTGGCAGCCAAGTTGCGATCTGCGGGAAGATGAAGATTAGTGTCAGACCAACAAACTGCAGCACAACAAACGGGCCAACCGAGTTGTAGACGTCGCCCATGCTGACATCTTTGGGTAGCACCCCTTTGATCCAGAACAGCACGAAACCAAACGGAGGTGTCAGATAGGCGATCTGGATGTTCACGATGAACAGTGCGCCAAACCACAGCTTGTCGATTCCCAACTCATCAATGATTGGAATGAACAGCGGGGTACACAGCATGATGATAGCCCAATCGTCCATCACCATACCCAGAACGAGGATGATCAGCATCATCATCAGCAGGATGCCTGTGCTGCCGCCCGGCATGGAAAGTACCAGGTTGGTCAAAAGGTCCTGGCTGCCCAGAGTATTGAACACATTCAGATAGACAGTTGCACCGATCAGGATCCACAGACCCATGCCGCTGAGTTTCAAAGTGGAAACCAGCGATTCCTTCAAAACTTCCCAGGTCAGCTTTCCGTAGATCAGGTTGATGACAAACGCACCTGCTGCACCAAACGCCGCAGCTTCGGCAGGGGTCGCGATTCCGCCCCAGATGACACCCAGAACGATGATGATCAGCAGTGCAAATGGCCAGATGCTGAGAACTGCGGTCAGTTTTTCGGCGCGGGTGAATTTCTGATCTGCAGGCAGCGCGGGTCCCAGTTCAGGCTGAATTTTGCAGCGTACGCCGATATAGATCGTATAGAATGTCGCCAGCATCAGGCCCGGCAAGAGGCCTGCCATGAACAGATCACCGATCGAAACCTTGGCCAGCAAACCATAAAAAATGAAGGGAACGCTGGGAGGGATCAGCGCGCCCAACGCACCGCCAGCCGCGATACAGCCAATCGCGATACGGCGATCATATTTATAGCGCATCATTGACGGGTAAGCGATTTGACCCATTGTGGTCGTTGCCGGAGGTGTGATGCCGGTGATGGCAGCAAACACCGTACAAACCTGTACCGTGCCCATGGCGAGACCGCCATGAATATGGCCGATCAGTTTGTACACGGCATCATAGGCCGTCTCGGCTATCCCAGAAAATCGTATGAGTGAACCCATAAAAAGGAACAGGGGAACTGTGACCAGAACCGAGTTCCAGGGTGTTGAATAGAAGGCACTTGGTACCGATAGCAGCGCGCGGGGTTCAAAAACCAAGGCAAACAGCACCGCCGTTCCACCCAAACCGAACGCAACCGGCAGGCCCATAAAAAGGATCCCAAACAGTATTAAGAAATACAGCGCTGTAATTAGTTCGAGGCTCATGATCTTTAGTTTCCTTACCTAGTGGCCGTTCGCGCGGTCTATGTCAGGTTGCTTGCCTGCAATCTTTCGAACGCTGGCATGCGCCTATCTAATCTGCTGGCCCGACAGTCGGGCCAGCAGAAGCGTTTCTAGCAATGCGTGAGTTTTCACGCGGCGCGGGATTATTGCGCGTTTGCCTTGTCTTCCAGGAACTTCTTGAAGATTTCGACGCCTTTGGCGTTGCCATCCGAAGCAGCTGCAACCTGCGGCCACACTTCCGCAATGGACTTCTCGCGCATACGAGCAACTTCTTCGTCGCTCAGCTCGATCACTTCACCACCGGCATCACGCAAAATTTGCAGCGCTTCTTCGACGCCTTCCGCGTGCATGCGGCTGGTTTCGAAGTAGGTTTCTTCAAAGACGCCATCGATCTTTTCGCGCTGCCAGTCGGTCAGGGCATTCCAGCTTTGCAGGTTGATAAAGATCTCCTGATGCTGGGCAGGGTTCCAGCCGGGCATGATCGCATAATCGATCACTTCGTGGAACGACATGTCGTCGATGCCGCCAGTGTCCCAGTATGTGCCTTCGATCGTGCCCAGTTTGATGGCAGTATAGATTTCGCCACCATTCATCGATACCGGCGCACCGCCCATGGTCGAGTGGAAGATGGCCTGAGGACCACCGGCACGCATTTTGTGCCCTTCCAGATCTTCCATCTTTTCGACGCGGAACTTGGTGAACATCGCGTTCGGGCCCTGATTGGTCCAACCAGCCCAATGCAGGTTACGCGCATGCGCCGCTTCCTGAACGATGTCGCCTACGCGATAATCAGGGTTGCCCCACATCACTTCCCAGGCTTCTTCGGTGTTGTTGGCGCCCATGGCCATACCAAAGGCCAGCATGCCTTCGGGCATATCGCCACCATAGACAGAGCCCCATCCGGCATAGCCGTCGGTCAAACCCGCTGCGGCGGCGCCAAAGGCCTCTGCTCCACTGACCAGTGCCCCGGCGGGCTCAACGCGGATTTTAACGGTGCCTTCGGTCGCTTTTTCAACAGCCTCAACCCAAGGGATCAGGCCGTTGTCCCAGCCAGCATCGGTCTGGTCAAATGCGGGCTGGAAAGTCCATTCAGTGACTTCATCCGGCGGCCCGTCCTGAGCGACGGCTATGCTTGCGGTCACCGCAAAGGCGCCCGCCCACATCGTGGTATGCATAAACCTGTTTGGTTTCATGTTAGTTCCTCCTCGTTAGTGGATCAGTTTGTTTTCGTGAAATTATGAGTAACCGGGCAAACGGCCTTAGCCCCGCCCGAAGATCGTTTGCAGATCGCGGAGCAAGTGTTTCAAGACCACCAAAAGTACCATTACACCGCTAAGCGGAATGGCAAACTTGATTGGATAGATCGGGATCGGGATAGATGTCGGAGTTTTCTGGTTGAGCATCAATGACAATGACGCGGCCTCGTATCCTTTCCAGATCAAGGCGACCAGAAACAGAATAGCTATCGGCGCCGTCAGGACGTCCAAGATCGCTTTTGATCGCTTGCTTGCATTTGCGTAGAAAAGGTCAAGTTTGACAAAGCTGTCATGCTGCAGCGCGTAAACGCCTCCGGTACAGGCCAGCAATACCATTGCTGCCTGCAAAGTGGTTCCAATCCACTGTGATGGTGCGTTGAGTACGTAGCGCATGAACACATCCGACACACCAAATGCCATGCAATACAGGATCAGGAACCAACCGATACGGCCCATGACCTCTGAGATTGCGCTTGTCAGTTTTTCCAATCCGCGCATCAGCATTCCGACCTCACTGTGTTTTTCATGGATATGGTTCTCCCTCAAAAATTCCGAGTGTAACTTCGATGTTCTCTGTCTCTGGCGGCAAAGTTCAAAGGTAACTAACTCAGACGTATACCATACAGTCGTTGGCTGAAGCTCATCTCAGAGTGTTGACGCGTATTCCACTCATGCAAAACCATGCGAACGGTCTCCCTCCCTTATCGCATCGAACGATCCGAACTACTCCTAGTTTCAGTGCGGAGCCTTCCGGATCGCTACAGCAAACGCGATGGAGTAACGCTGAGAAAGATACAGTTGCTTGTAATAATGGGTACAGATTGTATCGCGCGAGGCGTTCGATGATCGCCACAATTTGTATCTGACCGTATACTGACGGCGAGTGAACATACCCACCTACCGGACACTTATTGAAGTCACGTTTCGGTAGAAGCGCTTTTATTACATAAGGTTGGTGGAAGTTTCTTTTTGAGTTATCATCAATCGATTCGTAATCAGATCACCTGTTTCCGACTGCGATTCCGGAGCGACGATTGGGCATAACTAGCCTTTTGCCTTTCGCAAGGAATACTTGAAAACAAGGATACAGTTTGCAAGTCGCGCGGCGGAAACTGTGACTGGGACCCTGTAGGATATGACACAACGATTGAGTATTGATAAATCTCAGTCCAGCGGATTGCGCGACCAGATCGTCTCACAGATATCGCGACTCATATTTGAAGGATTGATGCCTTCCGGGCTGAAACTTGCCTCGTGCCGCGTGCTGGCGCGGGATTTAGATGTTTCTATTAATACGGTTGTCGCAGCCTATCGTAAGCTTGAGGAAGAACAACTGATCGAGGCACGGCCTCGGTCTGGCTATTTTGTGTGTTCTGACCGCGGGATACGAACGGACAGTGATGCGATTGGCCGGTCGAATACCAGGCCCGCTACATCAATTAGCCACAAACTGAACAAACTGCGTCGCACTGAAGAGATTGAGACAATCCCGCGCCCAATAGACTGGTATAAATATGCCTATCCTTTTGTGTGTAATCAGATCGATGATGGTGTGTTTCCAGTTGCGGATTGGCGTGAGTGCACCCGGCTGGCAATGAACCGAAAAGACCTCAAGATCTGGTCTGCAGATGGACTTTATGATGACAGCCTAGAACTTGTCGAACAGGTCAGGCAACGCATTTTGCCACGGCGGGGAATTTTCGAGCCCAGTGAATCGATACTGATTACATTGGGTTCACAGAATGGGCTTTTTATAACCAGCCTGCTCTTTGGCGGGCGTGAACGTACTGCGGTAATGGAAGATCCGGGTTATCCGGATGCTCGCAAGATTCTTCAGGCCAATTTCGGCAAGGTGAGCTTTCAACCCGTGGATGAGGAAGGTCTCATTGTTGACGAGCGCCTGCGCGGCGCGGATCTGCTGTTCATCACGCCTAACCGGCAACACCCAACCACAGTCACGTTGTCTGAACGCCGTCGGCGCGCACTGTTGCAAGCTGCTGAGGATTATGACTTTTACATTGTCGAAGATGACTACGAATGCGACGTGGACTATCGTCATTCACCGCTTCTGCCGTTGCGGAGCCTGGATGATACCGACCGCCTGATCTATCTGGGCAGCTTATCCAAGGGGCTCTCGCCGGGTTTGCGACTGGGGTATCTGGCAGCCGCGCCTGAGTTTATCGATGCAGCGCGAGATTGCCGGGGCATGATGATGCGCCACCCACCCATGATACTGCAACATACTGCCGCCGCGTTCATCAGGTTAGGATATTACGACGGTTTACTACGCCGGGTGCGGCAGAACTATGAACAACGCTGGCATTTGGCAGACTCGATGATTCGTGAGCGGTTACCCAGCTTTCTGAGAGCAGGTGAATTCGGTGGTACTGTTTTCGTTCTAGCCGATCCCGATGAAAAACTCGAGGCTAAGACAATTTGTGATGCAGCACTCAGACGGGGCGTAATCGTAGAGCCGATTGGACCGTGTTTCTCGAAGGCAGCGGAAGGGAAGCATCATTTCCGGGTTGGTGTCTCATCAATCCAACCGGGGTTAATCCCGCAAGGAATTGAGCTCTTATCCAACGTCGTGACTGAGTTGCAGGGTACGTGAAGGCTTGTTTGAAATGAAGCCCAAGCTGATCCCGAGAAGTCTGTGTGTAGTAGTTCGGTAAGTTTAATCGCCGAGAGCGGAGTTTTCACCCGTGAAGACCCGCACAAGCAGGCTCGAGATCCAGCTTAGGGCGTACCATGTCAGTAAGAAGCCAACACATTCCAATGCAAATGAGCCCCATTTATAAAATAAGTCGGCTATGACGAATGCACTCAACAACCACGGTCCTTCTTGGCGCAAAAAAGACTTTATTCCTTGTGATTTCATCGCTGTATGCATGGTATGATCCAATCTTTTGAAACTAATCTAGTTGGTTAGACTATTGCAGGAGGATGACGTCGAGGCGCGTCATAGCGCTGCTGTGAGAACCAAGTCATTGTTGGTTCGATGTCGCTTTGCGTGCTCCCACCTTGCAGCGTGTAGCCAGCGGCAAGCCAGGTAAATCCGTCATCTGCAATCTCGGCACAGTTCGTGTAGTCTCCCCATTTGCCCAAGGACGGCGTATGCGTTCCTTGCCGCGCGAGGGACAAGCGCCAAACTCCATCTATGTCGTCATAGGTACCAATGACATGACTTGGATGCAGATTGCCCCCACCGGCGAAAATCGACAGCCCGACGTCGCCGAACCGATTTACGGCTGTCGAGGGGTAGGAAAACGCGATCTGATCATTCCAGATGTCAGGCTCGTCGATCAGGGACATTGTGGCTTCGTCGATGCGAACGGTCCGGACAAATGGGTTTGGCCTGTTGGCTTGTTGGTTGGCTGTCCACATGAACCCCAGCGCGCCTCGCCCTAACCAACCGGCCATTATGCGTGGATCGGTCCTGGACATCCAGTCGCCGCCTCCAACCGTAGGCGCGGAATAGCTGCCCGCAAACCACGGGGTGACATCGATGTCGAATTCATCAACGTCCGGTGAGTTCTCTGGCCACCTGAACACGCGGATTTGCGAGTTCGAATTGTGGCTGGCGAAGTACATCGAACCGCGCGCACCCTGAACACAACGTAGTGAGAAATTGTGCTGCGTTTCGAATATGTCAAAAGATAATCCAGCGGCAGCTGCAAGTTCGTCCAGCGATATACGCAATATGACGCACCTCCTAAAAAGGTTGCTGCTGGCCGAGAACACGTTGGTTCCCGCATACAGGTAGTTTTCTGAAAGAGAGACATGGTTGTAGTCAAACCATTCGCCGTTCCACGATGGGTCAATTCCCGCCGGTGTGAAATCCCAGAGGTTCCAGTTGTCATTTCCAAGTGTGCGGCCTTGCTTGACCGCAACACGTAATGTGTTGGTCCCGTTCTGTTCGATATATTGAAGCAGCCAGATCAATAAATCCCGGCTTGGGTCATATATGGTGGTCTGATCGCAGCAGAAACCTCCATCTGCTGGCGGAAACAAGGTGAAAGGGCTCATATGCGACCAGCTTTGGCCACCATCCAAAGACCGGCTGGCGTACCAGTTTCCAGTGGCCAGTATCTGATTTCCGTTGTTTGAGACCGTGGGCTCGCCGACTGTCGACGTTTGCCCGTTTGTATCAAAATCTGTTAGATTTACTGTGTTGAATATCCTTGGCTGATGGGTCGAGGGCATGGCAGCCTCCGTAATAGTAATGTCAAAATGTGTCAGTAATCCAATTCGGTTGGGTCCGCCTCGCTTGCAGAACTGTCAGAGTTGTCTTCCTCCAATGGCGGACCACCTTTTCGGCGAACCTTTGAAACCTTCTCGTCGCGTTCACTAAGAGTTTGGGGTGTCATCAGGCCCGATGCTTCTGCCCTTTCACCTAAAGCGGAATGGGCAGACGGTTGCGGTCGAACCTCGACACTTCCTTTGCGGGTACTGTGCTTTTTGCTAGCTTGATTTGCCATTCATCTCTCCTATCCGTTCGTTTGTAAACGTATCCGAATTGGCAGGTCGTCAGATGATGTTGAATATGGCTACACTACCAGATTTCCCCCGATTCTTCAATTAAAGGGCTTCTGCACGCTTTTGAATGACAGGGATTGGCAGGTCAAAACGGCAGCATTCTCGATAGGCGACCTGAACGCGGAAACAGGCAGGCCTGCAGGGAATGATAGATGTCTGGTTTCCCGTTAAAGATGGATGTTACGGCCTTGCCGTTTTCGTCCACCGCCGGAAACCAGCCGCCATTTTGATGGTCCACAAATCGTTCATTCGCATAACCCCAGAGAGTTCTGTACCAGTGCTCATCTTCTGCTTTTTTATCAATTCTGATCAATGCAGCAACGGCACTGATCGCTTCGGTTACAGGCCACCAGAACCGGTTCTCGTTTGAGACTTGTCCATCAAAGTCCAACGTATAAGCGATGCCTCCGCCGGGAAGCCAGGCATCACGCAGGGCCTGTTCAATCAACTGACGCGCAGAATGCGGTGCGTCGGTGTTCGGGCGACCCGACAGATCCCAATATTGCAGTTGCAACCGTCCCAATTCAAACGAATGTCCCGGAGTTGTACCGGCTGGCCTAAACATCGGATTGCCCACATATGCGCGATCAATCTGCCAGTCGCTCGTGTAATGTTCTGGCAATCGCCAGTTTTCTTTGGGTGCGACTCTGCCGACAAAGAAATCCAGAATGCGGCCTGCACGGGATAAATACACCTTGTCCCCTGTTGCTTCAAACGCGGTAAGCAGGGCTTCGACACCATGCATATTTGCATTCATCCCGCGATAGTCGGAGAACGGCGTCCAATCTCTGTTCCATTCGTCGCAAAACAGTCCCGCTTCTTCGTCCCAAAAATGTGTATCCAGAACCTTTCGAGCGTAAGTCATGAGCCTGTCCGCGCCCGGATGACCTGCCTGCTTTGCGCTCGCCGCCGCAAGAAGAACAAAGACGTGCCCGTAAGCCAGTTTGCGATCATCAACGACGCGGTCACCTTCCAGCGCCCAGAAAAATCCACCAAATTCCGCGTCTCGGTGAGAGCTCTCAAGAAATGCCATACCGTGGTCAACTATCTTTTCGGCACCCTTAAATCCGAAGAGATGACCCATTGCATAAGAATGGATCATTCTGGTGGTCGTGTGCAGTTCCTGCACCTCGCCAGGCAGGGGGGTGCCGTCATGATCAAGCAGAAAGAAACCAGGCCCATTTCGGCAGCTTGCACTGAAAAAATCTAGCTGATGACGCGCCTGTTCCATCAACCAGTTCTGGTGCTCTGGAGTGTCCAGCCAAAAACCTGTTTCAGAATCCAGCCCGACCGGAAGTAGCTTATCAGTTGTCATTCTTATCGTCCCACCTGCGTTAAACGACGGTGCACGCCGCGTCTCACAATACCGCCATTGAGGTTTTCAATGCTGCAATCGCATCAATTCTTCCAGAATGGTAGATGCCTAATTTTGAGGAAACACTAGCACCCCCGATTTGTTTGACCAGACCACGGGAGTTTAGGGCAATTTTTGTGTAGTGATTGGTGAAATTGGACCAAAGAAGTTTCGCACGGGAAGGCAGTCTGCACCTGAGTAACGCTGGGCATAGCCAGATAGCCTCGCATCATATAGGCTGTGTTCGCAGCTTACATGTCGCCAGACTGCGATGGCGAGTGCAGGTTTATATGAGGCTTTGCGAGGGGGGCATGTTCTCATTGCTCAGTGTTGGTTCAATTGTGAGCAAACAATCGCGTAGTCATGCGATGTGTGAAAACGGTGTGAGCTGATGGTGCTACACCCGGCTGGTCCTGATACTGATCTTGGCGCGATGGAGCATCGCCATCTCACAGTCATGATGGTGGATCTTGTCGGATCAACTGTTCTTGCCCAGACCCTTGATCCCGAGGATTTGCTATCGACCACGCTGCGCTATCAGAAGTTGGTCGAACATGCCACCAATGCCTTTGGAGGCAGCGTGCTGCAGATCGTCGGTGACGGAGTTTTGGTGGTCTTTGGGTGGCCTTCTTCCTGTGAAAACAATGCCGAAAGGGCCATGCGCTCGGCTTTGCGCATACATTCTGATCTGGCCGGGTTGTCTGGCCCAACCGAATTGAAGTGCCGCATCGGAATCGCTTCTGGCGTCGTGCTGGTCGGGGATATTGCACTCGGGAGCAACATCCAGCCGGATGCGATCTTTGGATCTACGCTGAATCTTGCTGCGCGGTTACAGGCCCTTGCTGAACCCGGTGGGACGCTGATATCCGCTGCGACCCGCGCACTGGGGGGCGAGCAGCTTGAGTTCGATGGCCTGGGTGCAAAGAGCCTCGCAGGATTTGATCGGCCCGTTCCAGTGTATCGCTTGGCAGGTGAGACCCGAATTCAGGTATTGGATAAAGACCGGATACCTTTGATCGGGCGGGACGCTGAGAGAGCACAACTTCATGCGGCTTGGTCTGACGTGGAAACCGGCAAAGGAAGGGTAATTTATCTGCAAGGTGAAGCAGGAATTGGAAAATCCCACTTGATCCGGGACCTGCGTACGTCGGTGGGCCCCCAGGCCTGGGTGACGTATCATTGCAGTCCTTTTCATGTGAGCTCACCCTTTTTTCCATTCATTTCACAAATTGAACGCTGGTGCGGAATTCTCGACAGCGACGACATCGCGATCCGACGAAACCGAATGACGGAACATCTGGGCTATATTCTGGATGACGGCCAGTTGGGCACCTTGTTTTTTGTTCTCGCGCCAGGACCCGGCGATCATGGACCCGCCAGCGAAGAGGCGCTGCGCGCCGAAATCGTTACGATATTCCGTCGTGTCTTTGAAGGGTTAAGCCGCGAAGGGCCGGTGCTTGTCGTGGTCGAGGATTTGCAATGGGCAGATCCGTCGACCCTTTCGGTTCTTCAAACTGTGGCAGAGCATCTTAGCAAATTACCTGTTCTGCTATTGTTGGCCGGGCGAAATCCTGTCACGCGGGCTATGGAAGAAAGCATCCCTTCGCTGCAGATAACTGCACTATCACCGCTGGATGATGACACCGCTGCGGTTTTGGCCGGTGCCGCATCAAATGCGCAGCTTAGTGATGAAACCATGGCGCAGATCGTGACCCGTGGGAACGGCATTCCTCTTTTCATCAAAGAATGCGCGACTGCTATGGCAGCTTCACCCGAACGTGAGCTGGGGGCCATTCCCGCGACACTTCACGACCTATTGTCGCAGCAAATAGACGAAGTGGGTGAATTGCGCCGTACAGCTGTCGAGGCGGCAGTCATAGGTAGTACATTTGGCGTACCTATGATGGCGCATATCAGCGGCATCTCAGAAGCCGAAGCTGATGAGGCAATACGCCAGTTAGCATCAACAGGTTTACTGCAACACTTACCCGGTACAGGGAAAAATGCGAGCGGGGCCTGGCGGTTCAGGCACGAACTTGTCCGCGAAGCGGCCTATCAAAGCCTCGTACGAGACCGGCGGGCGCATTTACATCGACGCGCAGCCGAAGCACTGAACGCACAGCCTGAGGCGGCCCGCAAACCGGAACAGATTGCACGTCACTGGGAGTTGGCAGGTGCGCCCGACAAAGCCGTGGCTGCCTGGATCGAAGCCGCTCGCATAAACCTGCGTCGCCATGCCAATCAAGAAGGTGCGCAGCACGTTAGAAACGGACTGCGATTGCTGCAGAAACTGCCTGCCGAACATCGTGAAGAGGCAGAACTTTCCTTGCAGTTTCTACTTGCAGCCGCCGAACGCGTCCGGATCGGATATGGCGCGGATTCTGCAATTTCAGCGTTCGACCGTAGCTTTGAGCTTTCCAAGAAACTCGGAGATCGCCGCACTATGGTGCGCGCCGGTAGGGGTCTCTTTACCGCTGCGATGGTCAAAGGGGATTATCGCAAGGCCGAGCATTGGGGACAGGCGATGATCGATGCCCATGATGATCACCATACGTGCATGGTCGGCAATTACATACGTGGATCAGCGCTTGCACCGCGTGGACAGTTCATAGCTGCGGCGACTGCGCTGGAAAAAGCAGCTTTGCACGCCGAAGCACACGCTGCTGAGGCAGGAAACGATCCGGATGTCGCGGCGATGTTACAGATCGAGAGCATGGCTGCCTTGGTCGACAGTTTCCTGGGGAATACTGAACGTGCTTTGGCTCGCGCCAAAAGTGCGGTTGATGCTGCAGGGGCATTGGGGCAGTCGCTGACTGTGGCAAATGCGATGCATTGGCAGACCGAGATCTACATGCAGACCGATCATTCGGATTATCCGCATATGGCAAAGACTTTTGCAAAGATCGTGCGAGACAGTGTTGGCCCATATTACAACGCGGTTGCAACCGCGCATCTCGCGGGTGCGTCGATACGTTCGGGCGAACCAGCAAAGGGCGTCGCCTTGCTGCAATCGGCCTGGGAAAAAATGCATGCGACCGGAGCCAAGGCGGCAGGTGTTCTTGTCCATACTGAACTTGCGCGTGGCTTTCTCGCGCTTGGTCAAATCCTGCAAGGTCTGGAAGCAGTTGAGGCTGGTTTAAGATTTGCGGATCAAACCGGAGAGCGGAACTACGAAGCCGAGCTAAACCGGATCAGAGCTGCGCTGCTGGCAAAGCAGGAAGACGCTTCTGATGAGGCCGAGGCCGCGTGCCGAACGGCGATACAAGTGGCCCGTGATCAGGGAGCTGCTCTGTATGAGAAACGAGCATTAGAAGATCTGGCCCGTCTGCGACCAGTTGACCCTGAGATTGCTGCACGTCTTGCCAAGCTGAATGATGCCGGGGTTTCGGCCTAGCGCCTTCGGCCCAATGCACAGTCATCCGGGGCAAGATTCAGACCAACAAATTCAGCGACCTGCGCAAATGAAGAGGTTTTTAGCAGCAGCCGATGACCCGTTTGCGAAAAGGTCTTGGCCGAGTACAGGTTCTTTGAGACCATTGGGTTGTTCATGAGTTGCGTGATCGCGTCATACCCCACCATTGACGTCATCAAGTCACCCATAATGACGGTCCCCTTGTGCTGCTCGGCGAACAAGCCCGGAAACAACTCGATCCGGTCAACATTGCAATACATTCTGCTCAGGTCGGCGATTAGCTCGTCGGCGAAGGGCTGATCCCCCACAAGATCCGCGATGCTCGAGTGTACTCGACGTTTAAAATGATGACGATAGGCGTTCAGCGAGGGAAGTCGTGCTTTGCGTGTAAGGGCAATCGTTGCTTCGACCGGTGAGGGCACACCTTCTGCAGGCCTTTCGAACAGAAAATCAGGTGTATTGCGCAGCGATATCCTGGCTGCGGGTTGGCGCGAGAGAGAGCGGATCATTTCCCCAAGTCCCGTTTGTTCGACGAGTCGAGGGTTGAACCGGAATCCAGTCGGCTCGACCTGAGCGCCGTCGATGACGAAACGCTCGGGGATCATTGAATGCCAACGGTACAGCAAGTTAAATTCAATCGCGATTTGGTTTGAATGATGCCAACGCTGCCAGCGGTTGACGCCGACCGGCAGATGAAAAGGCATGTTTGCCACGTGGCTGATATAGTCCTCAATCACCAGCTTGATCAGCAGCGCGATCAGAGTGCACCGCGTGGTTTGGAACACGCGCTCTTTATCCCAACCGTCAGTGCCGCGTTTCTCGCGCCAGAGAAGATCGGCAAATGTATTGTGCGCGCGCATCATCAATGTGTTGATGGCAGTATAGCCGATCGTGCCGTTGCCGTTGTCTAGGCCGGTTGCGTGAAAATCAAGCAGCCTTTGATCGACTTGTTGGCACGTCAGCTCGGGATGTGCGCGTTTCAAGGAGTTACGCAGCTTGCAAGGATCATGCAGGGGCCGCGCGGCATTATCACCCTCGGCGAGACTGCCATCAAATGGCGGGGCCAGCTTAACTCCACCGGATTGATCTTTCTGGAACAGCTTCGGTGGCCACATCTCGCCGTTCGCATCCATCCGAAACGCCAGTCGGTGGGTCATTTCGCCTGTTTCGGGGTCTCTTTCGCGCAACATATCAGTTTGAAAATCATTCAACCCGTAGATCTGGCAAAGATCGACTTCGTGGTTTGAATCAGTCTGATCAAACGGTCCGGTTGGCCCGAAGGTCCGCAGAAAGCTGTCGGTGAACCATTGCGCGACCGAGATGAAAAGAACGGTCGTGCCTTGCGGGCACGACAAGGTAAGCGGGCTGCCATCTATCTGAGTTCTTCGGCGAAACAAGTCGGCCACTTCACTTTCCGATGGCAGGATCGGCGAAGGATCTTCGGGCGTTGTGTGACGACCAATCCAACGGTTGGAATAGACGCCTGGCCAGCTGGTATAGTCCGCACCCAATGTATAGGGCCGCGGCCGGTGCACCCGCGCTGCATTCGCAAGCCTCATGGCTGAGATATAGCTTGTCGTGCGTGGTGCGATCTTGAACCCAAGATTGATAAGATCATCAATATTCAGCATCTAAATGGCTCCAATTGATCATCGGTTTGGAAAACGGGCGCGGGCGAGGCTGAGGTAAGTCTTAAGCCGGATTGCGTTGATCGGGCCCAGAGGTTTGTGCTCGGCGGTCACACGCCATGGCGAAAATGACAGGGTATCACCATCGAGCGGATCAAATTCTGCATCTTTTTCGATGGTAATATCTGCGATGGGTGTAACCGTGCGATGAAACGGGTCAAGTGGTGCGTCTGGCTTTGGATCGCAGGCCCATCTGACGCGGTTATCGAGCGGATCGAAGTCGCCATCGTTACGCGGTGGTTCGATTATACAGAACTCAAATCGATTGCCGTCACTGGCGACGTCCTGACGGAGTTTCAGGCTGATGCCGTCATGCTCGTCCACCGGTTTAGTTGCTACCTTATGTCGAACGCTGCGGGCGAGGTATCGTACTGTCAGGTCAGTCCCCAGCCGATAGGGCGTCGTTGACCAGAAATGCGCCTCGAATGGCGACTGCATGTAGTTGGAGGCAAAATCGCTCGCAGTCTGAAGGCGTCGCCTGCCTTTTTGTGTGGCAAATGCGCGAAACAGGGCCACCAACCCTCGAACGATCAGCTTCAATGACCAGCTGCGACGCTTATTTGCCGCGTGTTGTAGGGCTTGCAGTGTGGCGATCAGGCTGCTTAGCCGTTCATAATCGTCGGAAAGGTAGCTGGGGAAAGTGTCCCGATCGACAAGAACAAAGTCGAACTCATCGCTGATTTGCGAGATGTTGAGTTGTGAAAGTGCCTCGACGTCGATCAGTTTGGTGCCCGGCACATCAAATAGTTTGACCGCCATTCCATGGGCATCGGTTTTACGATCGTCCAGATGCGCACCGTTGGAAAAGCGAACTGCTGCAGAATAACTTGCTGCCTTTTCGAAAAGGCCATGGCGCAACCTTTCCGGCAGATCGTCCCGGATTGTGAAAGTGGCTTTGACACACCCATGGCTGCGCCCATGTTGCGCTCTTAACCTTCGACCTTTCCACTTCGCGATCGCTTCAAAATTCTGGTCGATGATATCGTCAACCACGTCTTCTGGTGAAGCGTTTGGCAAATAATGTGTCAACGAACCCCCTTTTCCCGAGCAAGCCCAGGCAATAATTAACCTCTACAAAGAAATCTGACAGCCAACCCCTTCTAAATGCCCGCAGATTAACCCTTTTTGGTTTTTCTTTCAAATGAAGTGACTTATGGCAGCCTTACTGCCTCATTCCTTTTGATCTCAAACAGCCGTTTTCGCATCAGAATGAAGTCTACCGGTCAATAGTTGGTAGGGTGGGATCCATCGATTTACGACTTCAAAACGGACACGGTTGGCGCCGTATTCGCTAGTATTGCGTTGGCTTACCTTCGAAGACTTAAGCTTGGAGAAAGTTATTGACGCATTTCTTGATCTCGGGCACTCAGGCAGCAGATGGTTCCCAACGATACGTCAGAGGGATGAAAAGGGAATACGGTGAGGAATGCCAAGCGGCGCCAATTCCGTAACTGCCCCCGCAACTGTAAGCGGTGAGCTATGCCAAATAGCCACTGACCCCAAGGGTCGGGAAGGTTGGCCAAGCGCGGACCCGCAAGTCAGGAGACCTGCCATCAATTGTTCAACCAACCCGGGGCGGGGCGTCCTGGAAGGAGGTATTGATGACACGTTTCACACGTGTGCACACGACTGGCAGCTCCCGTCTGCGCTTGGAAACAAGCGGAGTGAGAAATGCGAAAATCGCTGATCAATACATTGTCGACAACGTGAACCGCCGACGCGGGGTGCCCAAAGCGGTGTTCAGAATATTTAAAGCGTTACGATATAACATTACAAAAACCTTAATTGCGCAATAAACGGTGGCGAGATGACGAACAATGTTGATCATATCCTTCTTGTCTGCGCGAGCTGCAGAAGTGGCGAAAGTGCAAACAAAGTACCCCAGGCGTTGAAGCATAGATTGCCGAGGGAATTTGTGATCCGCTCTGTGAATTGTATGGCGGGTTGTGAAGGGCCAACCACCATCGGCTTTCAGGCCCGTGGCAAAGCACAATATCTATTTGGTGACATTTCTACAGATGAAGATTTGGACGCGATCGTTGAATTTGCCCATCAGTATCTGCGGAGTGGCGATGGTTGGACAAATGCCACTGATCGGCCACGGGCATTGTTCACAAAAACTCTCTCACGCCTGCCGCGTATTGAGCTTGAGGAAGCGCTATGACCAAGCAAAGCTTTCTGATTGCCGAAAATCTGGAATATTACGCGCTTAACGGAGATATCTTGTTGCAAGGCGTTTCGTTCACCTTGGACGAAGGCGCTATTCTTGCGATCGCTGGTCCGAACGGGGCAGGTAAAACTACGCTTTTGAATCTACTCTGTGGTGCCGAGGCACTGGCATTGGGGGATGTGCGTATGAATGGACAAAGCCTCAAGCACCTATCCGCAAAAGAACGCGCCCGCATGATAGCCGTTGTCAGCCAGCAGGAATTTCCTGACGGGCGTCTGTCACTGCGTGATTATGTGGCATTGGGTCAGATTCCCATTCGCGCAGATCGCTCGGCCGAAGATCATGCATGCGAACTGAACCGGATACTTGACCTCACTGATCTGGCTCCATTGGCAGAAAAGCGGATGGCTCAGCTTTCTGGGGGCGAGCGTCAGCGTGCGCATATTGCGCGCGCCTTGGCACAAAACCCCTCTTTGCTGTTTCTCGATGAACCCACCAATCATCTGGACCCAGACGCAAAGGGGCGGATGCTATCGCTGGTCGCTGATCTTGGGGTCACAGTGGTAATGATCGTGCACGATCTGGTCATGATCCCTGAATTCGCTACACATGTTGCTTTGATGAAATCCACGCGCCTGACCGGATTTGGCACGGTCGCCGAAGTTCTGACGCCCGAACGGGTCCGTGAAACCTTTGGCGTGGATTATCTGTGCTTTCACCATGAGGGTCGCGTGATACCGGCTCTTGATATCCGAAGAACCACTGTTTCTACATAAACTCAGGAGAATATTGATGAAACACATCTGGTCCGTGGCTTTGGTCACTGCCATTGCAAGCAGCGCTGCAGCGCAGGAAGTCACCGTGGACAATTGCGGCGAACCCCTTGTGTTTGAGACGTTGCCGGAACGGTTGGTCGTGCATGACATGAACATGACGGATATGGCTTTTGCTTTGGGGCTACAGGACAAGATCGTCGGCCTCACCGGGATCACCGGCTGGTACAAGACCAGCCCGGAATTCGATACCTTGCGGGGTGACATTCCGGAGCTCGCGCCGAAATACCCCACTGTTGAGAATCTCGTCGCAGCGGACCCAGATTTGTTTTTCGCGGGCTGGTATTATGGAATGAAACCGGGTGGGGATGTGACACCAAACACATTGGAACCCTTCGGGATCAAAACCATGATCCTGACAGAAAGCTGTGTGCATTTGGACAAGGATCGCCCCGAGTCTAGCATGGACCTGCTGTTTGACGATGTTCTGCGTCTTGGCAAGGTTATGCAGGTCGAGGACAAGGCCGAGGCGCTAGTGAGTGAATGGAAAGACGAATTGGCCGCGATCGAAGCGCAAACGACCGAGCTGCCGAAGCCTCGAGTTTTCTTGTTGGATGGTCCGGCGGATGCACCGTTCACTGCTGGGAAGTTTGCCATTCCCGATGCTATGATCGCTGCGGCGGGTGGTGAGAATGTCACCCATGACATGGATACAAGCTGGGGCCGTAGTTCCTGGGAAGCCGTGGCCGCATCTAACCCCGAATTCCTGGTGCTGCTGGATTATCAGACCGGCAACGGCGCAGCAGATACCTTCAAATTCCTGCAAGAGCATCCGGTGATGTCGCAGACAGATGCCGTCAAGAATGAGCGTTGGATCGGCTTGCGGTACGAAGAATTGACACCTGGCCCCGCAAATATTGAGGCAATCTCGAAAATGGCTCAAGCGATGCATCCGGGCCTCAACTGATATGGGCCGATTTGGCCTAACACTTCTGCTGGGGGCGGCTATTTTGGCCGCCCTTGTGCTGGTTTCCACGATTTGCGGAACCACCTCGATCCCGGTGTCTGAGACATTTACCGCTATTATGCGTGGCACGGGTATCGACGACGGCGAGATGTCTCCGATGCACCGGATCGTGTTTGATCTCAGGTTGCCCCGTGCATTGTTCGCCGCTGTGATAGGCGCTGGACTTGGTATCGTTGGCGTTGTCCTACAAACCACGACTCGCAACGATCTTGCCGACCCATTTCTCTTTGGCTTGTCTTCGGGGGCCGCCGCAGGTGCGGTGTTTGTCATCACCGTAACCGGAGATGTGCTGGGTTTTTGGACACTGCCGCTCGCCGCCTTCTGCGGAGGGCTCGTCGCGTCGGGCGTTGTATTGGCCCTGGTTCACGGTTTGCGCACAAGTGCGCCAGAGAAACTAATCCTGGCAGGATTGGCGGTTTCATTCCTGTTTTCAGCCATCACCAACTACTTGATATTTGCGGGTGACAACCGCGCTGCCCACTCGGTGATCTTCTGGATGTTAGGTGGATTGGGCCTGGCCCGCTGGGAGACGTTTCCCCTTGTTTGTGTTGGGCTGATCCTGATCCTAACGTATTCGCTGTATCGCAGTCGTTGGTTGGACGCGCTGCTTACGGGGGATTTAACCGCAGCAACTCTTGGGGTCCCTGTTCAGGGATTGAGATTCAGCATGTTTTTCACGGCAGCTTTGGCAACTGCAGTTTTTGTCTCGGTGGCGGGTGTGATCGGATTTGTTGGCCTAATGGTGCCACACATAGCCCGCGGAATTGCGGGACCTTTGCACAGCCACCTTGTACCGACTGCCGCGATTGTTGGCGCTGCGTTATTGACCGGTTCGGATATTCTCAGCCGGCTTTTGCTGGCGCCACAGGAGTTGCCAGTAGGGATTGTCACGACTTCCATAGGTTCGGTTTTTGTATTTTTACTTTTGTTCAGAACAGCAAGAAACCAGCAGTGAATTTAAGTGACTAACAGCCGCAGCTATCGCTTTCCGGATTTAATAGCACCTCCGCTTTTTGATGGTTGCATTGAGGATAAAATTGCCTACTTCTCAATAGTTTAATCTATCTAAAGGGTGCAGTCGGGTTACAAGTTTGGCAATCAAATGATCATTCTACTTTTGGCGAGATACGCCACAAAAAAGCGCCGCCGATAAAGAATGCCAGATCACCGAGTGATGTGACCACGCGGAACAACCCGATTGCAATCCGCGCTTCTGCCTCAGGTATGTAGGCCTGTAAGAAGATGAGCAGAACAAACTCACGGATTCCGATCCCTCCAGGCGCGCCAGGAGTGACATAGCCTAAAAGCCAAGACGTCACGGCAATGACTATGATGGCAGGGTCATAGTCACCGGAAACCAATCCAACCAATACCAACAAAGTAAAGCCCATGGCTAAGAAGAAGATTGAAGCAAGCAACAATCCGTAGATAAGCCTTTGTCGCGACGGCGTGTTGGGATGCTCTCGAAGTATTCTTGTAATCAGTATGATCAGCAAAATGGCAATAACCATCGCTGTCGGTACAAGCCAATGAATAGGTATGACCTCAGATATTTCCAGGGAGTGGGGAGCTGCACCAAATGTAAATCCAATTAGAGCGAAAAGCCCCGCGACCAGAATAAGAGTGCAAATTTCAAGAATATTTGCGAGTGCCAACCCACCCTGACTTACCCCATGGTCAGCCATAACGATATGTCGGCCCAAATATTGAAACACGTTTCCCGGTAGATATTTCGCGATCTGCATTTTGGAGTAGGTTGAAAACGTCAGTGCACGTGAAAATGTTTGGTCTTGCGTTCCCTGGACCAGCCCATGCCAAAGCTCGGCTAATAGCAGCAAAGCGGTTGCATAAAAAAGTATTGCCGCAAATACGATTGCCCACGCCTGCCAGCCAGGAGACCAAGCCGCAATTTGGGACCAGTGCCGTGCAACCGCGACGGTAAATTAGTACAAAGTCACGGCAACAATGGCCCAGCCTATTACGCGTAGCGCGCGGCGCTGTCCACGCCCTAACTTGTTTGGAAGTGTCATTTCTCTGCTACAGGGGTGGGTTGGATCAGTGTCGTTTGATCCGGATAGGGCAGTGATGGAACGCGCCCCTGGTAGGTCTTGACCTGTGCCTCCACCGCTTCAATCGGGCGACGATACTCCCGTCTGCCAGAGTTATCAAATACGATCATGCCACCAGGTGTAACGTGTGCTATCGCGTGCCTCAAACAAGCCACCCGTGCACGTCCGTCTACGCTGATAACGTCGAATGGACCTTCTGCGCCTTCGATTGCAGTGACATAATTTTCGAAGCTGCGCGAAGTATTGCCAGATTTTTTTTGATCCGTACTCTGGATTTTAGTTGGCATCGGGCTCAATCAGCCTCAATTCAACGTTGGAAAACGCGCTCAGCCGGTTGAATATTACAGGATGCCAATCGACATCATGTTCGACACTGGTGACATGATGAGCGCGCCGCGCGGCCCAGATTGTGCTTGCACCGCTGCCGTATTCAAAAACGCGTGGGATGTCTCGCTGGGCAAGAAAAGCGTCGACCTTGTCGGTGGAGGTCAGTCTGACGGTGATGGGGCTCGATTCATTTCGTGGGGTCAGAAAAATCGTGGCAGACCCAATACTATTGTGTTTTATGTAAGAGATCCCTGTGTTTTTTGTTGTTTTGTGGGTCAATTGAATGAATTGCGTGCGTGGATGGATGACAAAGACTTAAAAATCATTGAGGCATTGCAAAAGAACAGTTCTCTTTCGCAGCGAGAGCTTGCCGAAAAGGTCAACTTGTCTCAGAATGCCTGTTGGCGACGCTTGCAGCGGTTGAACGAGACCGGCGTAATCGTTGGTTCGACGGTGCGCGTTAACCGCGAAAAACTTGGCCTCGGCTTGGTAGTCTTTATGATGGTGAAAACGCGCCATCATTCGACGGAATGGCTTGATGCATTCCGCCGCGCCGTATTGAAAATTCCGGATGTCGTAGATTTTTTCCGGATCGGGGGCGATTACGACTACATGATAAAGGTCATCACTGAGGATATGAACTCGTATGATCTGGTATATCAGCGCTTGATTTCAGAAGTAGAGCTTGACTCGGTTACCTCCTATTTCTCGATGGAAGCAATCGCTGAGCAGCGGCCATTAAAAATCTCTTGAAATTTGATCTTCACGTGAACAGCCCGATTTGGTTGGTCCAAACTAATTGTAAGTGCATGATTGGATTGATTTCGATTGGGAAGAATCGCACTAGGGGCGATCGTAAGCTTTAGGCGAAGTTTTCCCCATTCTTGTGGTCACCTACACAGGATAATCTGAAATCGATTGATATTTTGGTGATAATACTCACCAGGTCGCAGATATCATTTCCATCAGGAGGACACGATATGAATAGACTTATCCAAGCTGCCGCATTCGGTATTTCGAGTATTGGAGCAGCCATTTCGCCAGCGATGGCCGATGAGTGGCGCTTTAACAACTTTCTTCCGGAAACGCGCCCGGAAACGGCTGAGCTGGAGCAATTCGTCGAAGATGTGAACGGCGCACTCGCAGAAGGCTCTGAGATTACTCTCTACAGCGGCGGTTCGCTGGGTTTGCCAAACACGGATACCTTGCGTTTTTTGCCCAAAGGCGCGGTGGAAATGAGCCTGATGTGGGCCAACTATTTAGGGCGTGACGCTCCTGCGCTAAGCTCCGTAGTTGTTCAGGGCACCATCGGCTCGATCGATGAGTTCGAAAAAGCAATCCCGACAGTCCGCGATATCTATGAAGAAGAGTTTGCTGACTGGGGTGTGTCCTCAGTGGGTTATGTCGCAATCCCGATGCTGTCGGTTTCAGTTTTCTGCCGGGATGAGCCCGTGCGCACCCTTGAGGATCTGAAATCAAAGAAGCTGCGTGTCTGGGCGCGTGATCAAGTCGAAACCTTCACCCGTCTGGGTGTTGCCGCGCAGATCATCCCACAAGAAGAAATGTATGTGGCGCTCAAGACCGGGGTCGTTGACTGTGCCCTTTACCCGGCGCTCTATGCGCATACGGTTTCGTTGCAGGAAGTGGCCAAGTATGCGTCATTCCTTTATCCGATGGCATCCGGTCCATACGTAATCGGTGTGGCCACCGACAAGTGGGACGCGACGGATGAGGCGACCAAAGCGGCGATCACCGCAGCAGCAGATGATTTGTGGGACCGTACCAACCAGTATGAAGATGACTTCGAGCGTGAGCTTGCTGCCCGTGAAAAACTTGGTGAAGAGGGTGTGACCTGGGGTGAAGACTTCTCTGACGAAGACCGGGCCCTCTTTGTGTCCTCGGTAACCGAAACATGGAAAATGCTGGCGGAAGAAGCTGGTGGAAACGCACCGGCCTACCGCGAACGTATTCTGACCGCTTTGGGCCGCTAATTCAAAGATGGCAACAAGATTAAAACACTTTATTGCGCGAGGGCTGGATCGTCTGGCCCTTGCGTGTGCGGCGGCATCAGCACTGGGAATGATTGCCATTGTTGGCATTATCGTAACCAGTGTCCTGATGCGTAAGTTTGCCAACTCGCCTCTTCACATCACAGAGGAAGTGGTTGGACTGTTATTGAGCGTCTCGTTATTTTTGGGTTTGCCGATGGTCACCTTGCGGGCCAAACATGTGCGCGTTTCGCTGTTGGCCGACAGGCTAAAAGGCAAGATGCATGTCGTTGTGCAGATAGCTGCGCTGCTGGTTGGTATAGTCTTCTTTCTCTGGTTGATCGTCGAGACGATTCCTTGGTTCGAGTTTGCTTTCAAGCGCAATCTCAAGACGGAAACCACCCGAATTCTGCTCTATCCCTGGATGGCGTTAATGCCGATCTCTCTGACGCTAACCCTATTCATTTTTGTGGCCCGTCTGGTCGGTGTTCTAGACCGAGTGGATGACTCAGAAGCAGATATGGAACAAAGCTTTACCGACGAGGCCCGCTAATGTCATTTTGGCTTACTCTGATTGGGGTGCTGGTCGCCACCGCCGGTACTGGCGTCGCTTTGGGCGCCGCATTGGGCCTGACGGGGCTTATTATCATTTACTTTTTCTCAAACGGCGCGACCTCGCTTGCAATCGACGCAATCTGGAGCGTTTTCAACTCGTTCACACTCAGCGCGGTGCCAATGTTCATCTTGCTTGGTGAGGTGTTGCTGCGGAGCGGAATCAGCGAGAAAGCCTATTCCGCATTCTCGCCTCTATTTCGGCGAATTCCAGGTGGGTTGCTGCACACTAACATTGCGGTTTGCACATTGTTTGGAGCCGTCAGCGGTTCGAGCCTTTCGACAGCAGCCGCGGTCGGATCGGTTGCTTATCCTGAAATGTCCAAGCGCGGCTATGACAAAGACACCGTAGTTGGAAGTCTGGCTGGCGGAGGCACGCTGGGGCTGCTGATACCGCCGAGCCTGTCGTTCTTGATTTACGGCGCATTGACGGAAACCTCGATCGGCCGCCTGTTTGCCGCAGGCATTATCCCGGGTTTCCTAGTGGGTCTGATGTTCATGGCCTATCTCTTCGTAAAATGCTCTCGCAACCCGTCGATCGCTCCACGTGACCAGGAGCCGGTATCGTTGTGGCAAGCCTTAGCAGGCTTCAAACAGATTTGGCCACTTCTGGCACTGATTTTCGCGGTGATCGGCAGCATTGTGGGTGGTTTGGCAACGCCAACCGAAGCCGCAGGTGTGGGCGTTGTGCTGGCAGTCATTATCTCTTCGATTTGGGGGGATTTGACCTGGAAGAAATTGGTTGAGGCGGTGTATCAGTCCGTTCTGTTGTTCGCTGCAGTTGGTTTTCTGGTGCTGGGCGCAACCATTTTGGCAAAATCCACAAGTATCCTGGGTGTCCCTCAGCAAATTCTCGAGGTGGTCGCAGAAAGCGGTATGGGAACCTACAGTGTGCTGTTAATCGTCGTTCTGATTTATCTGATCCTGGGATGTTTCTTCGACGGATTGTCCCTGATGATCATGACGTTGCCGGTGGTATTCCCGCTTTTGACGGGCTTGGGATTTGATCCGATCTGGATCGGAGTAATCATCACCATCGTGATCGAGATTGGACAGGTCACACCCCCGGTGGGACTTAATCTATCTGTCCTGACGGCGCTGACCAATAATGAAGTCAGTTTGGGACGCGTCGCGGTGGCAACAGTGCCTTACTGGTTGATCCATCTGTTCGCCATTCTGGTACTGACGATGTTCCCTGCATTGGCGCTTTTCCTGCCAAATCTGCTATTCTGATAAAGGAGCTCAGCCCTGTGGTTCTGAAAGTGAGGCCCAAAAGTTTCGGACCGGTCTTTGTGTTCTTCGATGGAAGTGCACAACTCAGCTATGCCTATGGGGATACTGACGACATTATTTCTCATCCGCCGCATGAAACTCCGGTGGACACAATGATTGCGTCGCTTGGTTCATGTATCATACGTTCAGTCGAGTGGGCGGCTGCGCAACGTAAATCGCAGTTGAATCCTTTCACGGTCAAAATTGTAGGCACCAAGTCTCCTGAATTGCCCGGTCGGTTGGAGAAGGCCGAGATCACGATCATCGGCGATGTGGTGGATGATGGGGTGATGGCCACCCGCATCTTGAAGCAGGCTAAAGCTATTTGCACTGTCAGCAACTCATTGAACACCGAAGTCGAGATCAACATTCAGGCGGCCTGATCGCCTGAATGCCGCTGCCAGCCAATTTCTCGGTACAAGGAGCAGAGCCATGACCGAAACCTCTGCTGCGAGGCACGAAGTTCCCGTAGATTCCGACACGACCCTTGAAATGCTCGACAGAGATCCAGCCTCTGTCTATCGGCGTTTGCGGCGCGAAGCGCCTGTGGTCCGGATAGAGGCGATCGGCCGGATTGTTTTGACTAAGGCAGACGACACCTATCTGGCCAAAACGGATTCACAGCATTTTCATTCCTCCGATTCCAGGACGGCAATGGAACGAGCGTTTGGTGGCAACACGTTGATGCGTAAAGATGGTCCGGCGCATCTGGACGAGCGAAATGCAATGGTGGAAACCTTTCATGCTCGCCACATTTGCGATACCTGGAGGGCTAGGTTCCAAGCAGTCACTGAATTGGCTGTATCCGCTTTGCGCGATCAGACCAGAACGGACCTTCGCCAGACCTTGGCGGCTCCGCTATCGGCGCTCTACCTGCAACACGTTTTAGGCATCCAGCCTGACGATCAGGATCAACTTTTCAGTTGGGCGAATGCCTTGATCACGGGGGCCATGAACTCGGGTTTTGACCCGGCCGTATTTGCGCTCAGCGATCGTGCCAACGATGAAATGAACCGGTGTTTTGACAGGATGATCGATTTTCATCGCGAAAACCCCAATCCTTCCGTTTTGTCAGTGATGGTCAATGCGCCTAATCCACTTTCACTAAGTCAGATACGCACAAATCTAAAAATCTGTATCGGGGGCGCGGTGGTCGAAAGCCGTGATGCGATTTCAACCACGATCCACGGGCTTCTACGCAATCCGGATCAGCTAAATCACTGCATAGAATCCGATCGTTGGGACTTGGCATGTGAGGAAGGGCTGCGCTGGGTTGCCCCTATTCAGGCCAGCCCACGTATAGTTGCCAGTGAAATTGCCCTACGCGGAGTAACGTTGCCTAAAGGTGAAACAATCTTGGTTGTGCAGGGCTCGGCCAATCATGATGAAGACTACTGGCAGGACCCACATCTGTTCAATATTCATCGCCCGCTTAGTGCAAACCAGACCTTTGGGTTGGGTCCGCATCGGTGTATGGGGGGCGATCTGTATCGTCGACTGGTAAGCGATGCACTGCTGCCGTATTTGTTCCGGTGTTTTCCAAATATGCAGGCCGATCCCTCGCGGGCTGTAGAGTTCAGGGGTTTTGCTTTTCGTGGCCCGACTTCACTGCCGGTTTTTCTCCGTTGAGTTTGATAAATGCGGAGGCGGCATTGAACGAGCGCCTCGATAACGGTGTGGCAGAAACTTAGAGTTGGTGAATTAACCCAATAACAACCCTATTCTTCGTTCATAATTATCGAATAATATGCCAATGGTGATAACTTTGGGTCATATTTTTCTGTGATTACATATAAAATACTCATCAAAGGAGTATTCCCATGTCGCTTGCAGATTTTCGTAGTTCTCTAAAATCCGATAACCTTGTTCGCAACTTGCGCGAAGGCGTAATTGGCGACGGGGCAAGCATCCCGGGCCTGTTTGGCGAGGTATCACTCGTTTACGCAGATTATGTTGCCTCCGGACGGGCTCTTGCTCAGGTTGAGGACTATATCCGAGAATCCGTGCTGCCCTATTATGCCAACAGCCATACCGAAGCATCGTTCTGCGGTTCCTTTATGACCCGTCTGCGCGCCGAAGCCCGGGCTGAAATCTCGCGTCTTACTAATGCCGCAGGGTGCAGCACGATATTTACTGGTTCTGGTGCCACTTCGGGCCTTAACCGGCTTGTCGCGCTATTTGGTATCAACGACGCTGCCAAGGCTGTTGTTTTTATTGGTCCTTACGAGCACCATTCCAATCTGCTGCCTTGGCGTGAATCAAAAGCTGAAGTAGTGGAAATCCCCGAGGCCGCAGAAGGTGGCCCTGATCTGGCGCTGCTTGAAGCAGCATTGAAGGATCATGCTAACGCTGACGTCAAAATCGGCAGCTTTTCGGCAGCGTCCAATGTCACGGGTATTGTCACTCCGACCGATGAGGTCACGCGCTTGCTCAAGTCCCATGGTGCATTGTCGGTCTGGGACTACGCAGGAGCTGGTCCTTATTTGCCGATTGATATGAACCCCGCCGATGATTGCCAAAAAGACGCAGTCGTTGTTTCACCACACAAGTTTCCGGGGGGGCCTGGAGGCAGCGGGGTATTGATAGTGCGCGATGACACTGTTTGTCTGGATATCCCATCGTGGCCAGGAGGTGGGACAGTAACCTTCGTGTCCCCGTGGGATCATCGGTACTCGTCCGATATCGCAGCCCGCGAAGAGGCAGGCACTCCCAATGTTATTGGTGATATTCGCGCCGCGATGGCCTTTATAGTCAAAGACGAAATTGGTCAGGCCTTCATCTCTGCACGCGAAGCAGAGATGAACGAAATGGCATTGAAGGCCTGGTCCAAAAACCCGCAACTGACCCTGTTGGGCGTTGATCATCCGCATCGATTGCCAATCTTTTCATTTAGGGTGAACCGTACTGATGGATCGCGTTTCCACCACCAGCTTTTTACCCGCATGCTAAGCGACGTTTATGGTGTACAGGTACGAGGTGGATGTGCCTGCGCAGGTCCGTATGCGCATCGGCTTCTGGAAATAGGACAACCTGAATCCGAACAGCTATTCAGTGATCTGCGGGATGGAAAAGAGTTGCTTAAACCGGGTTGGGTACGTCTGAATTTCAGTTACCTGATGGATGACGCGAAAGTTCAGTACATCATCGATTGTGTGAACGAACTGACCGGTCGTCTCGACGAGTTGGAAGTGCGTTACATGTCCGATCCAGCAACCGCTCGTTTCGCCATCAATTCCGACGCGCTTGAAGTGGCGTAGTTGGCGATATCGAGAACTTATGGCGGTCGGACCTCCCTCCGTGGGTCTGGCCAATTTTCTTACTGTCTGATTGTGACAACAGTCGGGAACGGGTCGTTTTGCAACGATTGAAATATCGAAGTTCAGTTTCTATCACACACGGGGACTTGAACATTGAACCTGGGATTAGTGCGACTGATTTTCATTTGTACCGTGACTGGGTAGAAGTCGTTGGCCCTTCGAATTCTAAGGCGCGGGTTCGTTCAATGTGAATTGATTACGCTGCTACCAGTTTGTGTGCGATCATTCACCGAGAAAGAGGCCATTTGGCACGGCGCGTCAAATGGTCAGGCTATTTAGTGGTCAATCTGGGTAGATTGGCCATGTCGGGCCGGGGCATGAGGAATCATATGGTCGAATCGCGCAGTGAAATTGCATTTTCCCGACGATGTATCGTGTTGGAGCAGACATGCGCATCAGTGTAGGGATCGCGGTGACTCTGCTGGTTGCGTTGTCGATTGGCGTGTCAACTTTTCTGGTGCATTCGCTTTGGTGGACGACTGCACGCGAGAACAGCCGAATGCTGGCGGCTGAGATCAATAGTCAGATCGCAAATACTGTTCGGATCGAAGTTGGCCTGACCCTGAGATCTGCGGAGGCAGCCTGGGCAGCCGTGCGAACCATCTTTGTTCAGGACGTCATCGCCACGCGACAGGCCGACAAACGCGAGTTTGTCTTTCTGTCGCAACTGCAGGCGCAACCAAACATTTCGTGGATCATGTTTGGTTGGCCGGACGGGAATTACTTTGCCGCTCATCGCTTGGGGGATGGTGGGCTTGAGATGATCGAGATCGACAGCGAAATCCGAGATGGAATGCTGCGGACCGACCGATACATTTTTATTCCGGGTGATATTCAGTTCGAAGAACGGGCTTTCTCGGCGACAACCTTTGATCCGCGTGATCACGCTTGGTATCGGAATTTCATTGGCCGGGGCACTGCCGACTGGATCGAAGCCCGCGATCTGCCCGGTGGTCATAAGACGGTTTATGCGTTTGCAGGCCCCGTCGACGTAAATCGCAAGCGTCAGGGTGTTCTGGCTGTTGTCATCGAAACTGACAGGCTGTCGCGTTTTCTGGGCACACTGCGACCTGGTGAATTTGGCGCTGCATTTATTCTTGACGCTGACGGGAAAGTGATCGCAGTTCCTGATCCCGAGGCGGATGAGATCACACCTGCCCGGATGGGTGAAGGTCAGCTTTACGAAGTTGCCAAGAAGTCCGGGCAGCAACTGCTGGGGAATTCGATTTCGCGCGCGTCCATGAACTCTACAACTAGGATTGTGAACGATGGTGTGCCCTATGCAGTGGCTCTGACACCGTTGGGGTTTTATGGGTGGCGCGTGGCGACGGTTATTCCCGAGTCTGCTTTCTTGTCCGGAATCAATCAGACACTGGTGAACTTGCTCTATATTCTGGTCGGAGTTGTCGTCGTTGCAACGGCACTGGCAATTTGGCTTGTCCGAACGGTTGTCGCAAATCCTTTGGCACGCATCGTCGAAGACCTGAGCCGCGTTGAAAGATTTGATACTGAAAAGATCACCCGCAGACCCTCAAAGCTTCGCGAACTTTCGAATCTTTCAGCGGCAACCGCGAATATGGCGGCAGGCCTATCGGCCTTTCGCAAATATGTACCAACTGATCTTGTTCGGATGTTGGTTGCAGAGGGAATCAAAACGCAGCCGGGCGGAGACCTAAAGCGAATTTCAGTTCTGTTTTGTGATGTGGCTGGTTTTACAGGGCTTTCGGAAAAGCTGGGCCCCGAAATTGTTAAGTTAATGGCGCCGTTCTTCAGCGCTGCATCTTCCGCTATCGCCCGACATGATGGGACGATTGATAAGTTTATGGGTGATGCTGTCATGGCCTTCTGGGGTGCCCCGCGTGCCGACGCCGATCACGCCGAACATGCCTGCAGGGCGTCTTTGGATCTTGTCGAATCCGTTGCCGCAACAGGTATAAAAGATGATGAGGGGCGCCCCCTGAGCATACGTGTGGGACTAAATACAGGCGATGCGCTGGTCGGGAATATCGGTTCAGAAGAGCGATTGAATTATACAGCGATAGGCGACGCTGTTAATATTGCCAGCCGTCTGGAAGGTGCCAACAAGATTTATGGAACTTCGGTTCTGATCGGCCCGGAAACGCGCCGTGCTGCAGGTGATTCAATTGTGGTACGCGAGCT
Organism: Ruegeria sp. AN6; assembly: GCF_056540425.1. Classification (NCBI taxonomy): domain Bacteria; kingdom Pseudomonadati; phylum Pseudomonadota; class Alphaproteobacteria; order Rhodobacterales; family Roseobacteraceae; genus Ruegeria; species Ruegeria sp. AN6. The sequence goes on along the minus strand of NZ_JBQFWR010000005.1, from coordinate 226,926 downwards.
CGACACATTGGCAGTTTATGGTCGAACAGGTGGCCTGGTGATCTATGAGTTAATCGAAATGGCCGACAGTTCTGCGGGATCGCATTCATGGATAAAAGCTTACGAAGAAGGACTTGAGCACTACCGAAACCTCCGCTTCGAAGCGGCGATCCGGGCTTTCGAAGCTGCAGAACGAGGCCGGGGCGGAGATCAGGCTTCAACTATTATGATAGAGCGCTCAAACACCTATCTGGTGTCGCCACCACCGGTGGACTGGAACGGGGTTGCTATAGCGGACTCCAAGTGAATTGACCGGCTCGGGCGATCATCAAGAAATGGTGCTTACACCGCAGTCTCCAGCGCCGCCGAACTATACACCACGGTGCTGACCCCAAGGTTTCAGATGTAACAGATATCCAGCTTGCAAAATGCGACACGAAAGAGATCGTCTCCCGATGTTTCATTTTCAGGTAGGTGAGGGAGAGACGCATTGGCGGAGACCATTCAGACAGACCCTTCAAGTGTCTTGAAAGGGTCGCTAGCCTGTCAAAACTGAATGCCAGTTGCCTGATTTAGGATTCAATCGCCTGAAGGATGGTCACAGCGATAATCTGTGTCACATCCTCGGCACTACAGCCCCGCGAGAGGTCATTGGCTGGTTTGGCTAGGCCCTGAAGAACCGGTCCAATTGCCAGATAACCGCCTAACCGCTGGGTCATCTTATAGCCAATATTCCCGGCATCCAGATTTGGGAAAATCTTGATGTTCGCCTGTCCGGCAACTGTCGATCCGGGTGATTTGCGTTCGCCGATCGATGGAACAAATGCGGCGTCAAATTGCAGTTCTCCATCAACGTTCAATTCCGGGTGTTTCGCGCGGAGTATTTCTGTTGCGTTGACTACTTTGTCGACCGACGGGTGGCGTGCGCTGCCCTTGGTTGAAAAGCTCAGCATCGCGATTTTTGGTTCTTCCCGCAGCAAGGCACGCGCGGAAACCGCCGACGCAGCAGCAATACTCGCCAATTCTTCCGAATTCGGGTCTATTACTAATCCGCAGTCAGAATACAGCATCGCACGTGCACCGGGTTGTGCGTTTTCGGGCGGGTACATCAGAAAAAAGGATGACACCATTCCAGCGCCAGGTTTCATGCCAATGACCTGAATTGCAGTTCTGACAACATCGCCAGTTGTATGTACCGCTCCTCCCACTGTGCCTGATGCGTGTCCGAGTCTCACCAGCATCGCCGCATAGACCAATGGCGTTTCCGCCGCCTGCCGCGCTTTGGCTTCGTCAACACCCTTGTGTTTTCGCAGGTTATAATACTCGGCTGCAAAAGCCTCAGTCAGGGAAGATTGGGCCGGGTCGTGTATCGAGATACCGTCGCCTGCTGATGCGCCCTCGGCGTGCAATGCGGCTTCAACCTCTGTTTTTGGTCCGACCAGAATGATATCGGCGACACCCGCACTATGTGCCGCCAGCGCCCCTGCTACTATCCGCGGGTCTGCTCCTTCGCTCAGCGCTACAACAGGGCGGGTTGTCGGCGCATTCGCCTTCAGCAGCTCGATTGGCGTCAAGGTCATCGGTACCCGTCCTTCTCCACTAGAATTGGCAGCAACGCTCGGTTGAGGACATTGGAGTACACCAATTGGCTTGCCCGTAGTTGCACTGCGCCGGTTCGTCTCACAAACAATGGTTTTGTTCAATGCGTCAAACGGCGCGACGCTGCCAGTAAGCGACCAGAAGTGGGCAAGTTGTTGACTCGTCGCTGTCAAATCTGCGTGAACGGATCAGGAAGAACTCTGATCCCAGATCGGCGTGCAGTCTTCGCGGAAGGCGAAGCGTAAGAGGTGTTGTTCAATAATCTGTTTCCAATGCTCCAGATCACCGCGCGCGCCCGTTGTAGCGACAATCGACAGATAGTCTTGGGTCGCCGACATCTCGACAGATTTGCCATCCGAGAAGTTGATCCGGCCGTGCGTCTCGCTGAATTCAACCTCGGCCTTGTGCGACCAGTGCTTGCAGAGTTGTTGCAGATATTTGCTGCTGTTGGCCGAGGTCATCCGTCCCGATGCTGTCTGGTCAGGAAGCAGGCTCAACGCTTGTTGCGCGCTCGTGCGAATAGCACTAGCAAACCGGGTTACATCAATGTCGGTGGCTACAAAGGTTGCACCCAGATCAAGACATTGGCGTTGCATCTCGGGGTCCGTGGTCAGAATGCCTGCCGCCTTGCCAGCGGCCACTGTGCGTTTTATGGCATCAAGCACGGCGGCTTTGACCTCTGGGTGTCCTGCCTGGCCGATATGGCCCATATCAGCAGCCAGATCTGCTGGTCCAATAAAGACCCCGTCAACCTCGGTCTCCAGTATTCCGTCAAGTGCCGCCATGCCGGCACGGTTTTCAACCTGAACGATCAGACATATCTGGTCATCTGCAGTGGTGAGATAGTCGTCGATTGCGGCGAACATCGACGCCCTAGCTAAAGACGAACCGACACCGCGTGACCCAATAGGCGGATACCGAACCGCCCGAACCAGTTCTTCTGCCTGATCCTTAGTTTCAACCATTGGTACAAGGAGACTTTGAATACCCGCATCCAGATATTGCTTGATCAACCATGTTTCGCCGATTGGTAAGCGGGCGAGTGGTATGCTGTCGGAGGCTTCAATCACGCGCACCTGTTCCAGTATCGAGCGCAGATCATTCGGGGCATGTTCGCCATCTACTAGCAGCCAATCAAATCCGGCGGTTGCCGAGATTTCGGCGGCGTATGGACTTGCCAAGCCAATCCAGCAGCCCAATTGGGGGCGTTTTTCTTTTAGCGCGATCTTAAAGCGGTTTGTTGGGGCAGGCATGGCGAACTCTCTTTTAAGCGAAGCGAATGTCAACGGACCCAAACGCGCCGAAATCAGCATGGATTTCGGTCCCGGAAGGGCATTCGACCGGTCGGATAAAACTACCGGACAGGATAATCTGGCCGGGCTCAATGCTTTGGCCATACGTGGCCATGCGGCGCGCCAGCCAAACAACGCTTTCGATTGGGTCGTTCAGCACACCCGCTCCCAGTCCGGTTTCTTCGATTTCACCGTTGCGAAATGTCAGAGCTCCGACCCATCGCAGATCGGCAGCATCGATCTTATGACGCGCAGCACCCAACACAATGCCAGCATTGGCCGCATTGTCACTGATGGTATCGAACACGGTTCGGGTCTTGCCGGTCTCGGGGTCTACACGCTGGATCCGCGTATCGAGAATTTCGATGGCAGGTGCGACATAGTCAGTGGCGGCAATCACATCTTCTCGGCTCACGTTGGCTCCACCCAACGGAGATTTGGTGACAAAGGCGATCTCAGCTTCGATGCGGGGCTGAATGAATCGGTCGGCAGGCACGGTTGCGCCATTGTCAAAGATCATGTCGTCAAACAGAATACCGCTGTCAGGGATATCGATGTTTAGCGCGTATTGCATCGCTTTCGAGGTTAGGCCGATTTTCCAACCAACCACGCTGCGACCCTCGGCCAACTTGGCGCGGTAGATGGCGTTTTGAACCTCATAGGCATCATCCATCCCCATCTCAGGATGACGCAAAGACAGAAGGCCGATCTGATTGCCGCTGCGTTCGGCGTCAAGCAAGTCTGCAGCGGCTTTTGCATGCTCGGCGGGCGTCATACAATTTCATCCTCGATGCCATTGCGCAAAGTCCCAATGCCTTCGACTTCGATTTCGACCACGTCGCCGGGCTTGAGGTATTTAGGCGGATCAAACCGCGCACCCGCGCCTGTGGGCGTGCCGGTAACGATTATATCCCCAGGCTGCAGGGTCATGAAGGTCGAGATATATTCGATCTCGCGTCGGATCGGAAACATCATGCGGTTCAGCGTATCGTCCTGACGTACCTCTCCGTTGACGCGGGTGACGATACGGGCGTCATCCAGCTGAGAGGCGTTGGTAAATGGCACCAGCCACGGCCCGATGGACCCAGAACGATCCCAGTTCTTGCCTTGCGTGACGTTAAATTTCGCGTGCCGGACCCAATCGCGGATCGTGCCTTCGTTGCACAGTGTCAGCGCTGCAATATGGTCATAGGCCTGATCCTGAGGGATACGTCGCCCCGTTTTGCCGATGACAATCGCAACCTCGCCTTCGTAGTCCAATGTGTGGTTTTCGGGAGGACGAACGAGGTTTTGTTCATGGCCCGTAAATCCACTGGCGAAACGTGGAAACAGCGACATGTATTTCGGTTGCGCGCTGCCATCTTTGTACTCGGCATTCCGATCAGGGAAATTTACTCCAACGCACAGGATGCGCCGCGCATTGGGCATGACCATTTCATACGTGAACTCGGTGTGTGTCACAGATTTTCTGTTGGCAACCGACTCTAGCTGGTCCAATGCACCTGCAGCTATAACATCATACAGAGATGGCCAGTGGGGAAAATCCGGCGAAAGGGCGATCATGCCCTCATCGGTAACAGCCCCGTAGAATAGTTCTTCATTGGCTGTGTAAGTTGCATAGCGCATTGATTTTTGTCCTCGTCAGCGGGGTCCGGTCTCATGCTGAAATTCAACTATTAGCCGCCACACTCAGGTTCTGATTCAGCAATTCGAGGGTTCAAACAGGGAAGATGACATTGGTCTGTCCGGTACCCGAGCTGGGGAAGTACTCAGTCACGACCTCGCACTTCTTGTCATAGGCATCCCATCCAAGTGCGCCATACAGCATCGCCGTATCGTGCATCGAACCTTCACCACAGCAGAAATTGGCATAGTCGCCCAGCATCTTGAGGAATGTGGTGTGGTCGCCGTTCTTCCACATTTCAAGAACGTGCAAGTCCATCTGGCGGTTGAATTCCGAGCTGATGGTAAATGTGCCGTTATTGGCAGCGTAATCCTTGTTGGCCCAGATCTTGTGCGACAGGGAACCGGACGCGACCAGCAGCACCTTCTCATCGCTGGCCTCGACCGCCTCGCGAATGGCTTCACCGATGATCCGACTTTCGTCGTGATCGTGAACCGTGGCCCAAGCAGCGACGGAGACGACCTTCATGTCATGCTCGCGGCTCATGAACCGCATTGGGACCAAAGTGCCATATTCCAGTTCAAGACTGTCCAGATGATGCGCAAGCGTATAGGCGCCCTTATCCGATGCGATTTTGGCAATCGCATCCCCCATTTCCGGGTTGCCCCGATACGAATAAGGCAGGTTTTGAATGAACTGAGGGAATTCGTTTGAGGTGAACAGCCCCTCGAACTTCTCGTTCGCGTTGATGTGGAACCCGGCATTGATCACCCAATGGGTGTCACAAATAACCACTGTGGTTGCACCCAGCTCTTTCGCGCGACGTGCGATTTCGCGGTGACCATCAATGGCTGGCTGACGTTTGCCTTTTATCGGCCCTTCCTGCTCGGACATAAGCAGCGTGGGTACGTGGGTCATCTTTGCAGCAAGAACGATTTCGCCCATGATCTCCTCCTGAATTTTCAGTCTTTCGAGCGGGTTGGCCTATTATAGCTTACCCAATTGTATGATTTTGTGTTGCCCTGTGGCAAACCCGATATGCTTTTGTTCCATATAGAACTCAAAGCTCCAATCGCCGCCATCGCGACCTATGCCGGATGCCTTTACCCCGCCAAACGGTGTGGGTAGGTGTCGAACGTTCTCCGAGTTTACCCATATCATCCCAGCCTCGAGCTTGTCGGTAAAGCGCAGGGCGCGGGTCAGATCGTTGGTCCAGACATAGCCGGTCAGGCCATAGTCGGTGTCGTTCGCCATAGTCAGCGCCTCGTCCTCGGTCGAGAAGGGGATTGAGGTCAGAACGGGCCCAAATATTTCCTCGCGCGCAATCCGCATCTGGTTATTGGCGTTAGTGAACAGGGTGGGGCGGACAAAATAGCCTTCGTCGCCGACCTTTTCGCCACCTGCAGCGATTGTGGCACCGTCAGCCTTGGCGATGTCAAAGTAGCTGGTGACTTTGTTGTAGTGTTCTTCGGTTACAATCGGGCCAATCTCGTTTGCTGGGTCCAGCGGATGCCCGACCTTGATGTTGTTGACACGTTCAATTAAGCGGGCTTCGAATTCCTCTTTGATCGTATCTTGTACCAGCAAACGCGACGATGAAGTACAGCGCTCACCGTTGATCGAATAAATCATGAAGATTACCGCATCCAGCGCACGATCCAGATCGGCGTCATCAAACACGATCACTGGATTTTTTCCGCCTAGTTCAAGATGCATCCGCTTCAGTGTATCTGCCCCTTGCTTGGTGATGATACTTCCGGTGCGGCTTTCACCCACAAAAGCAATTGCTTTGATCGCAGGATGCTCAGTCAAACGTTTACCCACATCATGACCAAAACCGTTTACTGTGTTCAGAACACCTGGCGGAAGCCCGGCCTCTTCAGCAATTTCTACCAGCAGTCTCGCGGTTAGCGGGCTATCTTCGGCCGGTTTGTGAACCACGGTGCAGCCCGCAGCCAACGCAGGAGCAATCTTCCATGTGCTCAGCATGAACGGCGTGTTCCATGGCGTGATCACACCTACAGGGCCGATCGGTACGCGGGTGGTAACATTCATCAAGGTTGGTGATTTCAACTGCTGGCCATCGCGGGCCTGCACCACCTGATCAGCAAAATAGCGAAAGTTCTCGGCCCCGCGCAAAGCTGCCTTGGACATGAACCGCCATGTCTGTCCCGTGTCCCAGCATTCGCATAGGGCAATCTCTTCGGCGCGCGCCTCGATTGCGTCAGCAATGTTGATCAGAATTTTCTTTCGTTCCGTTGCGGGCATGTCCCGCCACGCTGGAAAAGCGTCCTTTGCGGCTTGGGCCGCCGCATCTACATCAGCCTCGGTGCTGCGGGCAACATCACAGATGGTGCTTTTGTCAACTGGTGTCGTGGATTGAAACACACCACCAGAGCCATCGTGGTCTTTCCCATTGATCCGGTTTCTGATTCCAGTTTCCTTGAAACGGGTCAGATAGCCAGCCAGTTTTTCGATATTGCTGTCCAGTGCGCTCATGTATCAGGTCTCCTGACGGGCCGCGCCCATATGGTCGCGGATCGTGCCGGTTTTTGGGGAAAGCTCAGGGTCTATGTCACGCATTTCCAGCGACAATGCGATTGAATGGCGGGCCATAGCCGGGGCCAGATAAGTATTGGCTGCCTCAAAGATGCGCCGGGTGGCGTCTTGTTTCACATCTTCACTGCGACCTGCGCGCAGGCGGATCGAGATATCGATAAACCCGTGGGCCGGGTTTCCATCGGCGATGGCATAGTGATCGACCCGCACCGCGCGAATGCGAATTCCGGGCGTTGGGAAGGTATCAATATCCGCGGCTGTTGCGCGGAGGCATTCGCACAGACCGCTCATGTCCACGATATTTTCGAGGTTTCCCGAGTAGTCGACGTGAAAATGCGGCATAGCCCCTCTCTCTGCGATTATTTGATAAACATGTTAAGTAATATGCCCGCTGAGGTCAAGCGCTTTCCTTAACATATTAACCGTAGGGAAGGTGATATGGGTTTCCTAAATGAAGTGTTTAGTGGCAGTTCCTATGTTCTGGGACTTTACAGGTACTCAGGCGGGGTTAGTCCGGCATGAAACCAGTTTATGAAAGACACGATGGAAAAGACGGGCAGGCCTGTCGCTTTTTGAATATCCGGCGCGTAGGGGCACATATTGGTGCATTCCAACACGATGGCGCCAAGGTCAGGGTTGTCGGACTGAAGGGCAAGCGCTGCTTTGACATTGTCGGTGCGGGCTTTGTCCACATCCAATGTCAGTTTGTTTTCAAGGATTGCCGAGGTAAATTCGATGCCTCCTTCGGTTGTGCCGATAGGTGTGCCCTCGGGAACACGAGCTTTTCTTAGGTGTTCTTTGCTCAGCGTCGATGCGGATATGGTCAGTACTCCGGCGTGTTTTCCGGCAGGCAAAACGCGATTGACCATCTCAACCTGCATCAAAGAGGAGGTTGCTACAGGGACAGATACCGCGTCGGCCAGTTCTTCCTGAAACAGCGAGAGAAAGCCGCAATTGGTGGTGATCCCGTCCACCCCATCTTTGACAAGGTCCCTTGCGGCGTCGATGAACGCGTCCAGCAGCCCTTCTGCCCGTTGCCGGACCACAAGATCAGGTGAAGCGTTGCGAACAATGCGATACAACACCGGGAACGACCATGTCTGCGCATTCCCCATATCGCCGGGAACCCGCGGAAACTGGGCGTCCAGCATGAGAATCCCGACGGATGCACCATAGATAGATTTGCCGCCCTTCGCGATCATGACTGCGCCTCCTGAATGATGCGGGTTGAGATATCTTTGGACCCTTCCATGTAGATACTGGATATCCCATGGCGCACCGCATCCTGCACCTGATCCATCCGCTTGTTGATGTGGGTGCCCAAAACCCGTGCAGCTTCATCGGCATCTCGGTCCATCAGTGCCTGCATGACACGTTTATGCTCGTCTTTCGATCGCTGAACCCGGTCAAGGCTCATGGAAATCCAGCGAATATAGCGAATGCGCTCGTTGATCCGTGTCAGCGTCTGCAGCAACTCTTTGTTTCCGGATAGTTTGGCTATTCCTAGATGGAATGCTTCGTCCCGGGTCACCGCTTCTTCGACCGTCAATCCGGTGATATCGATACCGGTTGCATACAGCTCATCATGGAGCGCCTGCAATTGTTCTGAAGAGGCTTTAGTACACGCCGCTCGAACTGCGGCGGTTTCGATGATTTGGCGCAACTCGAACAAGTCAAAAATGCTTTGGGCATCCAGAGGGCGGCAAAAGAAACCCTGTCCTGGGCGAAAGTCGAACAATCTCTCTGCGACCAACCGGTTCAAAGCCTCACGCAATGGGGTCCGGCTGACACCCAATTCTTTCGATAGTGCGACTTCGTTCAATCGATCGCCGGGACGCAGGCGGAATGAGACCGCCATCGCCTTCACCTGATCGTAGATGTCATCAACGCGTGGACCCGCCATAAGCATTTCTCCTTGATCTACAGGTGCCACACGCCGTTCTTGAAATCAATATACAAAACTGTATACAGTACTGTGTGCAGGAAGAATCGAAAGGGTATCTACCATGACGGGAACGAATTATCTGACCGGAGCCGAAGCAATGGTTCGTATGCTGGAAGCGCATGGTGTTAAGCACATGTTTGGCTTGTGTGGTGATACAACCCTGCCGTTCTATGACGCGCTGGCCCGCATGGATCATGGTATTCAGCACATTCTGACCCGGGACGAGCGTCATGCAGCCTATATGGCAGATGGTTACGCACGGGTGACTGGTAAGCCAGGTGTATGCGAAGGCCCTTCTGGGGGTGGGGCGACCTACATTCTACCCGGTGTGGTCGAGGCCAATGAAAGCTCGGTCCCTATATTGGCAATTACTTCAGATGTGGCAACGACCAGTCGGGGGAAGTATCCGCTCACCGAATTGGACCAGCCCGCGTTGTTCAAACCGCTGGCTAAGTGGAACGCATCACTGGATGATGCCACGCGACTGCCAGCCATGGTGCGTGCTGCTTTTCGAGCGATGACAACTGGAACTCCCGGGGCCACACATCTTGCTCTGCCCTTTGACACTCAGAAAGCGCCGGTCGATGAGGCCGAAATCTGGGCGGATGCCCGGCATCGCAGTTATCCAGCCGAGCGCGCAGGGCCTGATCCGGACGCGATCGAGGCGGCTGCAGAAATACTCGCGGAATCGAAATCCGCAGTGGCGGTCTGCGGGGGAGGACCTGTTTTGTCCGGAGCCACAGACGCCCTGCGCCGTGTCGCGGCGCTGTTGGATATGCCCGTTGCCACGACAGTATCCGGGCAGGGTTCCATCGCCGAAACAGATACTCTTGCCTTGGGTGTCGTCGGGTCGAATGGCGGGGTACCTGCCACCCGTGCAGTGGTGGACGCAGCCGATGTCGTTCTTCTCATCGGCTGTCGTGCAGGATCAGTTACGACTGAACGCTGGAGAAGCCCCGCGCGCAATGCCACTATCATTCATATCGACAGTGATCCGATGGTGATCGGGGCCAATTATCCGACCGAGGTTGCAATTTGTGCCGACGCCCGATTGGCACTTGAGGCTTTGGCCCAAGCGCTGGAAGAACGGAGTGATCTGCCAAAGCTTGGTGGTGCTGCCAAAGCCAGCGCCGCATGGGCGGCCAAGATGGCGGCCTTCAACTCACTCGCTGCTAGCCACAAAACACCGATCCGTCCCGAAGCGGTTATGGCTTCGCTGATGGATATTTTGGATGACGATGCGATTGTGGTCGCTGATCCAGGCACGCCATGTCCTTATTTCAGTGCACATTACCGCTGGCGGAAACCCGGTCGGCATTTCATTACCAATCGGGCCCATGGGGCGCTGGGGTATTCTTTGGGTGCTGCTATGGGCGCACATATCGGGCGGCCTTCGGTCAAAACGCTCTCCGTGATGGGGGACGGCTCTTTTGGATTTACCTGTGGTGAGTTCGAAACCATGGTGCGGCACAACATGCCGATCACATCGATCGTGTTCTCGAATTCAGTCTTTGGCTGGATCAAAGCGGGACAGAACGCGGGGTTTGGCCAGCGCTACTACAACGTCGATTTCAACCGCACCGACCACGCCGCCGTCGCAAGCGCCTTCGGTGTGAAATCCTGGACAGTCAAAGACCCTGAGGATCTACCGAAAGTTCTGAAACAGGCGATTGAGCATGATGGACCGACACTGGTCGACATCCATTCCCAACAGCTTCACGAAGCGGCAGCACCCGTCTCAGAGTGGGTCGCGTAGGAGGCGATCGAAGGGGTTAGTTGGGCCATAAAATCCTGAGCAATCGTTGAAAGAGGGCGTCCTTTGGCGGTGATGATTGCCAGATCCAGCATCACGGCGGGTCGGAAAGGGCGGGTTTGATACCCGCTCTCGCCATCAAAAGTAACGGTAAAGGGGTCGATCATCGCAACCCCCATACCTTGCTTAACGAAGCTCAGCAGATTTTCGGACAGATGGGTGTGGATCTGAGTCCGCCAGGTGCGCCCCGCGGATTGGAAGATGTCCCTGGTCCGCCTGTGTGTTTGATGTTCAGGACCCATCACGATGAACGGTTCGTTTTCGAGTATCTCGGGTGTGAGCACATCATGGGCAGCCAATGGGCTTCCTTCTGGGAAGGTTGCCAGTGTTTCAAACTGAAAGACTTGGTAGTTTAGCGTGTCATGCAGAATGGGCATCTCGACAATGCCGATCTCAAACAAGCCAGAGATTACCCACTCTTGAATCTTCGAGGAATATTGCGATTGAAAACTTACCGATAGGTTCGGGCGGCTTTTGGCGAAGCGAGCAATCTCACGCGGCATGAAGCCGAAGGATAAAAGATGTGGTGCGGCGATCTGCAATTGGCCGGGGTGCTTGTTCTGCAGATCCGTGACGGCCTGCGCCACGTGGTCCAGGCCTCGAACAACCGTGTCAACCTCGCGATACAGCAATTCAGCTTCTGGCGTAGGCAGAAGGCGCCCTTTGTTACGCTCAAATAGAGGTAGCCGCGCTTCTCGTTCGAGTTGGGCCAGAAGGTTACTGATACCCGGCTGTGAAATTCCAAGCACCGAAGCCGCGCCTGTCACGGTTCCGGTCTCCATTATTGCATGAAAGGCTTGCAGCTGACGAAAACGCAGGGACATGTTTTACAGTATCATTTTTTCTTATGATCTCTAGATAATATAGTATTTGAAATGATAGCTCGGTCAAGGCAGGCTCTCGCCATAGGCTGGGGGCGCAATGGGCAATCTGTCACAGAAAATCATAGGCTATGATCTTTGGCACCTTGAGTTGCCGGTTACCTCGCGCCGAGATCACGGTATTGGGTCCGTTGAAGGCGTCTGCGAAGTCGTTGTTCTGCGTCTCAAGTCCGAAGACGGCAACGAAGGGTTTGGTGAAGCGTCCCCTTGGTCCGTTTTCACAGGCACCCCCGAAGCCACCTACGCAGCCCTGGATCGTTATCTGCGCCCACTCGTGGTCGGAGAGGTGGTCGCTAATCGGTCAGCGATCATGGCGCGGGCGGCTTACGCGGTCGCACATTGCACCGAAGCGAAGGCCGCATTGGAGACTGCGTTGCTTGATCTTGCAGGCAGGATCAGCGGAGTTCCGGTTTGGTCCCTTCTGGGTGGGCGGTGTCGTGAGACCATCCCGCTCAGTTGCTCTATCGCGAATCCAGATTTTGTGCAGGATATTGACCTCTTGGCTCGGTTGCAGGCGGATGGTGTTCGCCTTGTGAAGCTCAAAACCGGGTTCAAGGATCACGCCTTTGATATCATGCGACTAGAGTATCTCGCTCAGAATTATCCGGAGCTTTCGGTTCGAGTGGATTATAATCAGGGGCTCAGTATTGAGGATGCTCCCGCTCAGGTACGTGATGTTGCGCAATTCGCTCCGGATTTCATCGAGCAACCCGTCCGGGCCCACCATTTCGGTATGATGGGCAAGCTACGACAAATGATCGACGTACCGCTGCTGGCCGATGAGAGTGTCTTTGGCCCTGAAGATATGGAACGTGCCGCGCGCGAGGGCATTTGTGATGGGGTATCTGTGAAAATCATGAAATCCGGTGGTCTGACCCGGGGGCAGTCTGTGGCCCGCGTTGCTGCAGCACATGGTCTGACAGCCTATGGCGGCGATATGTTCGAGGCTGGACTGGCACATCTGGCAGGAACGCACATGATTGCGGCAACCCCTGAGATCACGTTGGGCTGCGAGTTCTACCAAGCTTCCTATTTCCTGAAAGAAGACATTCTGGAAAGCCCCTTCCAAGTCAGCGGCGGCGAGGTGGTCGTCCCTGACGCTCCTGGTCTCGGCAATAGGCCAGATATAGCCAAACTTGACCATTTTGCAGTGGCAAAGGCGGTGGCGGCGTGAGCGAGAAGAAGACCATAGCGATCATCGGTGCCGGGATCGTCGGCGTGTCTGCAGCGGTATGGCTGCAGAGGGAAGGGCATAAGGTAATCCTGATCGACAAGGCGGGACCGGGGGAGGGGACCTCCCACGGCAATGGGGGCGTGCTGGCGTCCTGCTCGATTGTGCCAGTGACTGTTCCGGGGCTTCTCAGAAAAGCGCCCAAAATGCTGCTCAGCCCGTCGCAGCCATTGTTTTTGAAATGGGGGTACCTGCCAAAGCTGGTCCCTTGGATGACCCGCTATCTGAGTCATGCGAATGCATCAGATGTGGAACACATCGCTGCAGCTCTGACACCAATTGTTGGCGATAGCCTGAACGACCATAAAGCGCTGGCCGAGGGCACTGGCGCTGAAAAGTGGATCGTGCCATCCGACTACCTGTTCCTCTACAAAGACCGGACGCATTACAAGGAAGACGCATTTGGGTGGGACATTCGTCGTCGGAACGGTTTCATATGGGACGAGTTGGAAGGCCCAGCCTTCCACGCCTATGACCCGGTCTATAGTGAAGACATCGGTTTTGCTGCGAAGCTCTCGGACCACGGCCATATCACTGACCCGGGTCGCTATGTCAAAGATCTGGCGGCGTATGTGGAAGCAAATGGAGGGACGATCCTTCGTGCCGCGGTTGATGATGTGGTTCAGGAAAATGGAAAGGTAACCGGCGTTCGTACGGGTGGGGAAACCATCCCGTGCGACACTGCGATCGTAACCGCAGGCGTTTGGTCAGGACCTCTAGCCAAGCGTCTGGGCATTTCTGTTCCCCTTGAGAGCGAACGCGGCTATCATCTTGAATTGGTGGAGCCTTCTGCCATGCCGCGCAGTCCGGTCATGGTGGTTTCTGGCAAATTTGTTGCCACACCGATGGATGGCCGCATTCGTTTGGCTGGCATTGTGGAGTTTGGCGGGCTTGATGCGCCACCCTCGCGCGCGCCGTTTGAATTGATGCGCAAGAATGCCCGGATGGCCTTTCCGGGTTTGACATGGAAGGAGGAAGTGGAATGGATGGGGCACCGCCCAGCACCAACTGACTCGATCCCAATTATTGGTGAGGCTCCGGGGATCAGCGGTGCGTATATGGGCTTTGGGCACCATCACATAGGCCTGACAGGCGGGCCGAAAACGGGGCGACTTTTGGCCCAGATGATTGCGGGCAGAACCCCGAACACAGACATGAGCGTCTATGCACCCTCGCGTTTCGCAATATAGAAATGACTGGCGAAGAACGCCGGCGCGTCAAAACTTAACAGGGAGAAACATGATGAAAAAACTGACAAGCCTTCTGGCGGCAACCGCTCTGACAGCTGCCGCAGCCGCACCTGCAATGGCCGAGAAATGGGATATGCCGATGGCCTATTCGGCATCAAACTTCCACTCGGCCACGGGCGCGGAGTTTGCCAAATGCGTCACCACCGGCACAGGTGGCGAGATTGAGATTGTCACGCACCCTTCTGGCTCGCTGTTTAAAGGTGCCGACATCAAGCGTGCGATCCAGACCGGGCAAGCCCCAATTGGTGAGCGTCTGCTGTCTGGTCACCAGAACGAAAACGCGCTGTTTGGCTTTGACTCGATCCCGTTCCTGGCAACGTCATTTGATGACAGCGCCAAGCTTTGGGACGCTGCTAAACCTTCGATTGAAAAGCTGCTGGCCGAGCAGAACCTGACCCTGCTTTATGCCGTGCCATGGCCACCGCAAGGTCTGTACTTCAAGAACGAAGTGAACTCGGTTGCGGATATGGAAGGGATCAAGTTCCGGTCCTACAACAATGCCACTTCGCGGCTGGCCGAGTTGACCGGGATGCTGCCAGTCACTATCGAGGCGGCTGAGATCAGCCAGGCCTTTGCAACCGGTGTGGCGGATTCCATGGTGTCGTCCGGCTCAACTGGATATGACCGCAAGGTCTGGGAAAGCCTGAACTACTTCTATGAGGTGGATGCCTGGCTGCCGCGCAACTATGTGATGGTCAACTCAGAGGTGTGGTCTGGTGTTTCGGACGCCAATAAGAATGTGATCAAAGGCTGTGCGGAACTGGCCGAGTATGCCGGTAACTGGCGCGCCAAGGAATATACCGGCTTTACGCTTCAGGGTCTGCGCGATGGCGGTATGACCGTTGGTCCTGCGTCCGAGCAGATGACAAATGAGCTGAAAGAAATCGGCGTCACCATGACGAACGAGTGGCTTGAGGCCGCTGGTGACGAAGGCAAAGCCATCGTCGACGCGTTCAACTCTCAGTAACCACTCCAATGCGGGCGGCGGTCCAACCTGCCGCCTGCTCCCAATCTACAAAACACAGCGGGGACAGCATGGCGGCAATGCGAGGGCTCAGGTCCGTACTGGATTTCATCTATCTGGCAGCAGGGGTTCTGGCGGCGCTCAGCCTGATTGCCATTCTGGTGTTGATTGTGGTGCAAATGCTGGCCCGTTGGACCGGCGAAGTTTTTCCCGGCGCGCCGGATTATGCAGGATACGCGATGGCTGCTGCGTCGTTTCTGGCCTTCGCCAACGCCCTAAACCGGGGCAGCCATATTCGGGTTTCCATCCTTTTGAATGCGGTTCCCGATGGCTTTCGCAGAATTCTCGAAATCTGGTGCTTTGCCATCGGCTCTGCCGTCATGTGGTATTTCTGCTGGTACGCCTATCGATTTGTTTACTGGAGTTGGAAGTTCAACGACATAAGCCAGGGGCAGGACAAAACCGCCCTTTGGATACCTCAATCAACCATGCTGATCGGAGCCGTCATTCTCGCCATCGCGCTCACCGATCACCTGTTCCACGTCCTGTTCAAGGGTGATCACCGCATCACCCGTGATCTGGCCGATCAGAGCCACGGAGAGTAAGAGCATGGAGAATATATCCGTCATTATCCTCTTCCTCTTTGTCCTCTTCACCTTGCTGGGCACCGGTGTTTGGGTCGGTCTGGCCCTTATGGGCGTAGCATGGGTCGGGATGGAACTATTCACAACACGCCCTGTGGGCGATGTGATGATCACGACTATCTGGTCGGCGTCGTCATCCTGGACGCTGACCGCCTTGCCGATGTTCATCTGGATGGGCGAAATCCTCTACCGCACGCGACTATCCGAAGACATGTTCAAAGGGCTCTCACCGTGGATGGCACCATTGCCTGGCGGGTTAGTGCATACGAATATCGTAGGCTGTACTGTGTTTGCTGCGGTCTCGGGGTCTTCTGCGGCCACGCTGACTACGGTTGGCAAGATGTCAATCCCGGAACTGCGAAAGCGCAACTACCCCGAACGCATGGTCATCGGCACACTAACCGGAGCGGCAACGCTTGGGCTAATGATCCCACCGTCGCTGACGTTGATCGTCTATGGGGTGACAATCAATGAATCGATTACCAAGCTGTTCTTTGCGGGTATTCTGCCTGGCCTTGTGCTGGCTGCGATGTTCATGGGCTACGTCGCCATCTATTCCAAAGTTGGCAAAGACTGGAACCCCAACGACGAGGGCAAGTTGACCTTTTCTGAAAAGGTCAAGAACTCTCGTTTCCTATTACCGGTGATCTTGCTGATTATGGTGGTAATCGGGTCCATGTATCTGGGATATGCCACCGCGACAGAGGCGGCCGCATTTGGCGTGATCGGAGGTCTGTTGTTGGCCGCAGGGCAGGGGTCTCTGAATTGGAAGACCTTCGCTGAAAGCCTGATGGGCGCGACCCGCACCAGCGCAATGATTGCCCTGATCCTTGCGGGCGCTGCATTCCTGTCTCTGTCGATGGGCTTTACCGGCCTACCGCGTGGGCTGGCGGACCTAATCGCGGGGTGGGAGTTGACACGGTTCGAACTGCTGATGGTCCTGCTGGTATTCTATGTCATTTTGGGTTGTTTTCTCGATGGGATTTCTTCGGTCGTGCTGACCATGGCCGTTGTCGAACCGATGATCCGTGACGCCGGGATTGATCTCATCTGGTTCGGGATTTTCATCGTGGTCGTCGTCGAGATGGCGCAGATCACACCGCCCATCGGGTTCAACCTGTTTGTGATGCAAGGGATGACCAACCACGAGATGAGCTATATCGCGCGTGCTGCTATCCCTATGTTCCTGATCATGGTGCTCATGGTTTTTGTTCTGATCTGGTTCCCTGAACTGGCCACCTGGTTGCCTGAAAACCTGCGCCAAAGTCCGGGCGGGTAGAACGCCTTGAACCCGCTTCACCTCGCGGCACGTCACGGCCCATATGTCTTGGTGTCGGGGCTTGTCGCAGGTCTTTTGGTGCCGGGGCTGGCCGAACCAATGCGGCCGTTCCTTCCACCCTTGGTCATGGTGTTGCTTTTTCTAACGCTGCTGCGGATGAAACCAGGTGCCATTTTGGGTTCGCTGGTTGATCTGAAGCAGGTTGCCGTAACAATCGTTGCCTTTCAGCTGGCCATGCCTCTGTTGGTGGCGGGAGTAGGTATTGTTGGTGGCTGGACTGATACTCCGGTCTTTCTGTCGTTGCTAATCATGGCAGCGGCTCCATCTATTTCGGGCAGCCCCAATATGTGCCTGATGATGGGATATCCCGCAGAATACGCGATGCGGCTGGTCGTGGCGGGGACTGCTGTGCTGCCAATTACCGCCTTACCAATTTTTTGGCTGATGCCTGAATTGGGTGATATGCAGGCTGTGTTAATGACCACCCTTCGTTTGTTTCTTACCATCGTGGTCGCTATCCTCTCTGCCATTGTGTTGCGGAGGACGGTTCTTCGCGAGCCTTCAAACGCCACGCTTCTGAATATGGAAGGCGCGGCAACGATCACGCTTGCCGTATTTGTGGTCGGCCTGATGCCATCATTGAGTGCGGTGGCCATAGTTAACCCAGGTGTGGCGATATTTTGGATTGTGTTTGCTTGTGCTATCAATTTTGGTGCTCAAGTGGTCTCGTTCCGATTGACGCGCACTAGTCTCCCTCCTGCAAAGGCAACAGCGGTTTCCTTGATAGCTGGAAACCGAAACATTGCTATCTTCTTCGTCGCGCTTCCCCCCGAAGTGACTGTGCCCATCATGGTATTTATCGGCGCTTATCAGATCCCGATGTATCTTACGCCGCTGATCATGGGTCGGTTGTATCGGCAGGCAGATTCAGTGGCTTGACTTTCTAAGTTACGGATGCGGCCAGCAAACTCGTCAGAACGCTTATTCAACAATCAAATAAACGAATGTCTAATTCCAACTAAGAAATGTCGCCCATATAGCGACCAGATTTCAACGCATGCCTGATGTGCGCGGTACTTCGAGTGAAGAAGCAAATCGGAAATTTAAGTCGGACAATTTTGGAGCCGATTATTAGGGGTTGTTGCTGGCTTGATCGTTGGACCAATCGATGCGTTCGTGATTTTCTGACAGCCCGTTTAGATAGATCACTGCGCTGCTGACACCGACCTGGTGGATTGGCCCTGAATAACCCAGCTTTCAACAAACTTGAATGGCCTCCAATTGAGCCAGGTGGATTTCAAATATCCTCTTTTGTGCCGATGCTCATCGCTCTGATTTCTTAGGCAGGCTCTCTGGGGAATGGCTCTGTGACCTCAGGCGGCCATTGCAACGGGCTTTCCGTTCGCGATTGTTCTGGCGCTGACTTGCGTGTCGATCTTCATCGGCCTGGCGAATAAACGACGCCGTCGCTAGGGTGTTATAAAAAATTGCCCGGCTAAATGCCGGGCAATTTTCATTGTTAGGTATAAAATTACATCTCGTGGCTGGTCACATCTGTGTGTGATCGCCAACTCCGACGCCGACATAGGTCTCAAACCCTGAGCCTAACACCAACGCGGAAGAGTAGATGTTGCGCAGATCAACCATGCGGGCCGATTTCATAGTTTCTGCCAGGTCATTCAGATTCAAGGCACGGAATTCGTTCCACTCTGTCAGCAAAACAACAACATCAGCTTCTGCGGCCGCAGCATAAGGATCATCCAACCATTCGACACCCGGCAGCAGCGCCTCGCCTTCGGCACGACCTTGCGGATCAACCACGCGCACACGGGCACCGCCACCAATTAGGGCCGGAACGATCGTCAGAGACGGTGCATCGCGCATGTCGTCAGTGTTGGGTTTGAAGGTCACACCCAGCACCGCAACCGTTTTGCCGTTGAAGTTGTCGTCGCAGGCTTCCCGGATCTTTTCGATCATCCGCTTCTTGACCTCGTCATTGACGCGGATGACGGTTTCGGTGATCTGCATTGGATGCGCGTGATCCTGCCCGATCCGTGCAAGTGCAGCGGTATCTTTCGGGAAACAAGAGCCACCATAGCCGGGTCCGGCGTGCAGGAATTTGTTGCCAATCCGTCCATCAAGACCGATGCCACGTGCGACCTCCTTAACATCGCCACCGGCACGTTCACACAGCCCCGCAATTTCGTTGATGAAGGTGATTTTTGTCGCCAGAAATGCGTTTGCGGCGTATTTGATCATCTCGGCACTTTCCAGATCGGTGGTCAGGATCGGGAAATCCCGCAGATAGAGTGGGCGATATATTTCCGCCATAACCTCTGCCGCGCGTTCGCTTTCGACGCCTACAACAACACGGTCAGGGCGCATAAAATCATCGATTGCTGCACCTTCGCGCAAGAATTCTGGGTTCGAAGCTACATCGAAACTCGCCTTGGGATTGGCAGCTGATACGACTGCATGAACCTTGCGATTGGTACCAACCGGGACGGTCGATTTGGTGACTACGACCGTATATTCAGTTATAGCTTGCGCGATCTCTTCGGCGGCAGCCATCACATAAGTCAGGTCAGCATGTCCATCGCCGCGTCGAGTTGGCGTTCCGACTGCGATGAACACAGCGTCTGCTCCATCGACCGCTGACGCTAAGTCAGTGGTGAATGTCAGACGACCCGCAGCCACATTCTTGGCCATAAGTACATCGAGGCCTGGTTCATAAATCGGCACCTCACCGGCCTGAAGCATTTCGATCTTGCGCTCAGATTTATCGACGCAAACAACGTCGTGCCCGAAATCTGAAAAGCAAACTCCGGACACCAGGCCGACATATCCGGTACCAATCATAGCAATACGCATTAATCAAATTCCTTCTTTTTCCCGCCAGCGGTGCGCTTCCGGTTGGAACCACACACTTAACCATTGCTCAGCGTATAGGCGCAGTACCGATATTGGTGTCCGGAACATTTCACCGGGATGCAACTCTTTGCGACGGAATATGCCTTTTAGGGGGGAATGTTCAAGTGAGTTTGTTTACTCTGACGGTCGCGCCTAAACCATTGAATAAGAGCATTGGTTGTTTGTCCGGTGAAGAATGACCGATAAGTGACAATAGGGTTTTTGCTGCTGCCAATATAAGGTTAGGGTGACCGACAACGATACGTGATAGCTCAAAACAATCAGGGCATCGCTCGGATCGCGGTGTTCTTAAATCGCCTCACCCAACCATTTGAATACGAGCTTTGCGCGGTCGGATGAGGTGTTGTGCAGTTTAACGTAAAAATCCAGTTGTGATGAAATGGTCTGCGGCAACATCTTAACGAGTTTGCCGGATGCGATTAGCTCCGAGGTCAAGCCCTCCCATCCCAAAACCGCCCCCATATCATCTTGAGCGGCCTGAAGCGCAATCGTGTAATTGTTGACGCGATGGGCGGAGTTCAAAGGGCCCTCATACCCCAGTTTTTGTGTCCACGCGCGCCAGTCAGTCCATCCGGTATCCGGGGCATCGAGATGAATGAGTGGAAGCCCCGCGATTTCGTCGACCCGCTCAATCGGGTTTTGTTCTGCAAACCGGGGGCTGCACAAGGCCATGATGTTGTCATGAAACAGAGTCTTGAAAATACCTGTTTCACGGCTGGAATCTCCGTAATGGATGCTCAAATCACACTTCGAAGAGTCGACGCCCAGATCTGTTACAACCTGTGTAACGGAAACATGTCCGTGTTGTTTCCAGAATTGGGCAAGGCGTGGCGTGAGCCAGAGTGAGCTTACCGCAGTTGTCGAGCGGATCGTCACTCCTTTTTTGTCGTATTGGCGCCGCAATTGCCCAAGGGCCTCGCTGATCCCTTCTAGGCTGCGTTGCAGTGAGACAAGTAGGTATGCCCCACTTTCAGTCAGTTCAACACCGCGATGATGGCGCACAAACAACCCGCATTGCAGTTCGTTCTCGAGCGCTTTGACCTGATGGCTGATCGCGGCCGGGGTGACGTTGAGTTCTTCAGCCGCCGTCTTGAAGCTGACATGCCGGGCGGCTGCTTCGAAGCTGATCAGCGAACTAAGAGGTGGTAGATCGTAGGGACGGTTGGGCAAGATGTTTTGACCTGTGATGGATCTATTGCCTGATAAATTAAAGGAGATCGTCTGGCTATAGGCTTATTTCATCTAACTCAGAGTGAATCTTTTTGCAATTGTCGGCCAACGGTTCCCGATGAAAATGCTCCCCAACCGGTTTGCAATGCGATCCCTTGTTGGTCGTGCACAGTTTGAAGGAGTTGCGGAATGCAGTCACATGCAAAAGTCGTGGTTGTCGGAGGAGGTTGCGTAGGGGCGTCGATCCTTTACGGGCTGACAGAACATGGCTGCACAGATGCGGTCATGCTGGAACGTACAACACTAACCTCCGGCTCGACTTGGCATGCAGCGGGTCTGTTGGTGACCTTCGTGCGGTCGCATAATGTGTCGAAGATGACGATGGAAACCATCCGCATCTATACTGAGGTTGAAGAAAAGATGGGCAGCTCGGTCGGGTTGCGGAAGGTTGGTCAACTGCGGGTCGCCAATACTGAAAAGCGCTGGGACGAGTTCCAGTCTTATATCTCGATTGCCGAGGCGGCTGGCGTACCTTGCAAGCTACTGACCCCTGAAGAGATTACCGAAGTCCATCCGTTGCTAAACCAGAGCCCGGACATTCGGGGTGGTATCCTGCACACCGAAGACGGGTACGTGAATCCGGCCGATATCACCATGGCTCTGGCCAAGCTGGCACGCGATGCTGGTGCCAAGGTTTACCAGAACACCGAGGCTCAGGCCTATGAAAAGCTGGATAACGGCCATTGGAAAGTGACCACCAACCAGGGTGAGATCACATGTGAGCATCTGATCTTCGCGACTGGCAACTATGCCCGCGAAAACGCACGCCGCGTGGGGTTGGATCTGCCCTGTATTCCGATCGTTCACCAGTATTGGACCACCGAGACCGTACCGCTGCTGAAAGAGCGCCGGGCGGAGGGCCTGCCAGAATTCCCGATCCTGCGGGATGAAGATTACGGCGCTTATCTGCGCGAAGATGTGGGCGGCATCCAGTTCGGGCCCTATGAATTCACCAAAGACCTCAAGCTATTTGCCGAAGACCGCGTGCCACCGGAATTTGGTGCTGATCTACTGCCCGAGGATTTCGACGCCGTGGAAACTCAGTGGGAACGCGCGATTGAAAGGGTGCCCACATTGGGCGAGGTCGGGATCAAAGCCAACACCCGCGGTCCATTTCAGATGACACCGGACGAGCTGCCTTTGGCCGGTCCGGCGCCGGGACATGAAAACCTCTGGCTGGCCGAAGGCATGCCCGGTGGCATTCTGTGGGGCGGGACGGTTGGCAACCGTCTGGCCAAGTGGATCGTCGATGGCGATCCGGGCATGGATATGTCGGAACTCGATCCGCGCAGGTTCTCAGATTATGCCTCCAAGCGCTGGACCATGGATAAGGTGCGCGAGACATGGGGCACCCATATGGATGCGCATGTGCCGGGCGAGGACTTCCCCGATGCGCGTCCTATGAAGACCGTCGGGTCATATGATCTGCTGACCGCACAAGGAGCAGTCTGGACCAGCTTCAATGGCTACGAATTCCCGCGCTGGTTCGCCAAATCACCCGAAGAAGCGATCCCCGAACACAGCTTCCGTCGCACCAATCATATGGAGCGGGTTCAGGAAGAGGTGCGAACTACACGTGAAGAAGCTGGTTTCATCGAAATGTCTCCGATGACCAAATTCACCGTTCGCGGACCGGGGGCTGCACAGTGGTTAGACAGCATCATGGCCAACAAACTGCCAAAAGTGGGCCGCATGACGCTGTCGCTGATGCTGAACGACAAGGGCGGCATGGATGCGGAATACACCATCGTGCGCTATGCCGACGACGATTTCTACCTGATCTCAACACCGAACTGGCGGG
Source organism: Ruegeria sp. AN6 (assembly GCF_056540425.1). Classification (NCBI taxonomy): domain Bacteria; kingdom Pseudomonadati; phylum Pseudomonadota; class Alphaproteobacteria; order Rhodobacterales; family Roseobacteraceae; genus Ruegeria; species Ruegeria sp. AN6. The sequence goes on along the minus strand of NZ_JBQFWR010000005.1, from coordinate 203,904 downwards.
CCTATAACTGGGACCAACTACAGCGCGCGCTGCCGCGCGACGGGTCTGTCGTGGTCGAGGATATCTCAGAGCAGCTGGGCGTGATCGCGCTAGCCGGGCCCAAGGCACGCGAAATCTTACAGCCGCTGACGGACAATGATCTGTCAAATGAAGCCTTCCCGTGGCTCTCGGCGCAGATGGGTGAGGTGGGCTATGCCAAAGGTGTGCACCTGCTGCGTGTCTCGTATACCGGAGAGCTTGGATGGGAACTGCATCACCCGGTTGGGTATAATCGCCACCTCGTTGATCTGCTGCTGAAGACCGGCGTGAAACCCTTCGGTCTTGAGGCGCTGGAATCGATGCGACTTGAGAAATCCTATCGCGCCATCAATCGCGAGATTTGCAAGGACCTGACACCCTATGAGGCCGATCTGCGCCGTTTCGTGGCGATGACAGAAAAGATCGGCGGGCAGGTGGCCGAACGTGACTTCATCGGCAAAGCCGCGCTGCAGAAGCAGCAGGCCGATGGCGGATACAACACGCTGGTCACACTGAAGCTGCCGTTCTGCGATACCTCGGTGATGTTCGACGAAGGCGTCTATGCCGATGGTAAGTTGATCGGGCGGGTCACCTCGGGCGGGTTCTCGTATTACTGCAACCACGACATTGCGATGGCACTGGTGCCACAGGACATGACGGCACCCGGCACCAAAATGCAGGTGCTTATCCACAATGAAATGCGCGAGGCCGAAGTGATCGATACCTGCGCCGTTGATCCCACCAGCGCCCGCGCGCGCGCCTGATCCGGAGGAATTGAGATGGCAGAAGTCAAAGCACGCTCGGGCCGTGGCGGCGGACGTGCCGCGCGGGTCAAGGCTCGCACCAACCCGCCCCCCGTCTACCTGTCGACGCTCAACCGCAAGGTGGGACCAATTGATCTGCTTGGCCCCGAAGGCGTTGAGAAGATTCACAACGCCGCAATGACAATCCTTGAGACAACAGGCATTGAATTCCGTGACCCCGTCGCCTTAGCCGACTGGAAGAAGTACGGTGCGGATGTGCAGGGTGAACGGGTGCGTATCGGGCGCGAGATGCTGATGGACCTGATCTCGGCCGTTCCCCCAGAGTGGGGCTATGCCGCGCGCAACCCGGAACGCTCGCTTCGGGTGGGCAATCAGCATTCGGTCTTTGCCAACGCTTATGGCGCGCCGTTTGTCTACGGTCTGGATGGCGTGCGCCGCCCTTCGATGTTGGAGGATGCACATAATTTCTTCAAGCTCAGCCAAATGAGCCAGTCGATGATGGTGCCGGGTATTTTGCCGGTTGAGCCGCAGGATGTGCCCGTCCCGCAACGCCATCTAGAGTTGGTTCATGCCGCACTGACCTTGACGGACAAACCGATCAAAGGTTCGGTGCTGTCGGAACAGGCGGCACTGGATTCGGTTGAGATGACTCGCATCGTGTTTGGTGAGGAATTTGTCGACAACAATGTGGTAATGGCGGCCCTACTGAACTGCAACACACCGCTCGTCTGGGATGAGACCATGTTGCAAAGCTTGCGCGTCTATGCCGCTGCCAACCAGCCCTGCCTGCTGTCGCCCTTTGTCCTTACCGGGGCAAGCACACCTGCCAGCCCGCAGGGAGGTGTCGCGCTGCTGATCGCCGAATCGCTGGCGGGAATGGCTTACAGCCAGATCATTCGGCGCGGAGCACCTATGGTATTGGGCGTCGCGATCATGGGCGTTTCGATGAAGACAGGCGCACCGATGATGGGGTCCCCGGAGCCCGGCTTGATGAACCTTTTGGTGGGTCAGATGGCGCGGTTCTACGGTGTGCCGTGGCGAACCTGCACCATGTGGACCGGATCGAAATCCCCGGATATGCAGGCTGCGTTCGACACCGCAAACACCATGTGGCCGGTACTGCTGGGCGGTGCAAACTACATCGTACACTCCGCGGGCTTTCTTGAGGGCGCGCTTGGGGTCAGCTATTCGAAATGGGTGCAGGACGCATTGCAGTTGGAAAACTTCCACCGTTTCTTCAGCGGCCTGCAAGAGGAAAATCTGGACGCTTTGCTGGGCGATATCGAAAATATCGGACCCGGCGGACATTTCCTAGGCACCGACCACACGCGTGAGAACCCCATGCACATGAACCACTTGCAAAACAATGACAGTTTTGAACAGTGGGAAGCTGAGGGCTCGAAAACCGCCGAAGTCGTTGGTACGGAAGAGGCGCAGCGTATGCTAAACACCTATGTGCGGCCGCCAATGCCGGATGATCAGCGTGGTGCGTTGGATGAGTTCGTCGCCAAAAAGCGGTTGGAATACAGCGCTTGATTAATCTGGAAAGCGGGCGCTAACGTGCCCGGTTCATAACCCAACGACAGGATCGCGCACATGACCGATGACTCGACGACAACGCTCTCACTCGACGAGGTAACGGAGTTGGCCAGATCTGTTCTTGTGGCTGCGGGCATGGATGAACATGGCAGCGCGGTTCTGGCCGATCTTGTGCGGATGAGCGAACGCGATGGACCGCGTAGTCATGGGTTACGAATGTTGCCTGTTTATGCGCAGAGCTTTGCTTCGGGCTACGCCAACCCCGCCGCCAACCCGAGTGTTGAACGTATCGCTCCGGGTGTTTTGCGAGGGGATGGCGACAATGGTTATTACCAGATCGTGGCCGCCAAAGCGCGGAACGAGCTTATTGAGATGGCGCGCGAGAACGGGATTGCGGCATTCAGTTGTGCCAATTGCCACCATCTGGGGGCGTTACGGTTCGATACCGGTCCGTTAGCTGAGGCTGGACTGGTCGCGCTAGGTGTCGTGAACTCGCTTTCCATGGTGGTGCCACAAGGGGGCGTTCGCCCGGTTTTTGGCACCAATCCGATGTCTTTTGCCTGCCCTCGACCTGGGGGCGAGCCGGTCGTCTGGGATCAGGCATCGTCCATGGTGGCACTTATGGATATTCGCATGGCAGCTGCGGAAGGGCATGATTTACCACGTCCTGCAGGGCTTGATCCAGAGGGACAGCCGACACGTGACCCCAACGCCATACTGGAAACCCGCAGTTTGTTGCCATTTGGTGAACACAAGGGAGCAGCGATTGCATTCCTGATCGAGGTCCTCGGTGCAGCACTGGCTGGCGGAACCTTGTCCGTCGATAACGCCAAGCGCGAAGCGCACGGGGCGTTAAATATCAAAGGCGGCAACACGCTGATTGCAATTGATCCGGCGCGGTTTGGCAACGAAGCGTTCGGAGATTATGTCCAGCGCATTTGCGCCGAGATTGAAGGTAATGGCGATGCACGCGTCCCCGGTGATGGAAGGTTGAAGAATCGCGCCGCTGCCGAAGCGGATGGAGTTCGTGTCACTGCCGAATTGATGGCGCAACTGCGCGCACTTCAGTAGAGGCCGCACGAATGTCTCGGGTCGTTGTAATCGGTGGCGGTGTTGTCGGATTTTCCTGTGCTTTAACACTGCAGTCGCAGGGGCACTCTGTTACGGTCGTTGAACCCGGACCGGTGGGTGAGGGGGCAAGCTGGGCATCCTGCGGCTGTATCGCGGTTGGCGAGATCGTACCTTTGTCGCAGCCGGGGATGCTGATGAAAGTGCCGGGTTGGTTGCTGGATTCCGAGGCCCCGCTTTCTTTGAGGCCAGCCTCGGCATTGAAGCTGATGCCTTGGTTTGTGCGGTTCACAGCCAATGCGCGGCGTTCGAAGATGCGGGCGATTACCGCCGATCTGGCAGGTCTCACCTTTGCTGCCACTGATGATTTCAAAGCGCAGCTCGCGGATGTTGGTCACCCAGAGCTTTTGGTCGAGCGACCAGTGATCAAGCTGTTTGATGATGACAATGACCTTGCGACCATGCGCGCTGCCTTTGATCTCGCGCGTGAGTTCGGGTGCACCATCGACCAGGTATCAGGCCATGAAGCACATGAGATGGACCCCGCTATTGCGCCCGATTTCAAATATGCAGCGTTGTTACGGGATTGGAGCTTTGTGACGGATCCAAAACTGTTGGTCGAAATTCTGATGCAGAGCTTTACCCAACGGGGCGGGGAGATTGTCTCGAATGCAGTGATCGACTTTACTCGTGATGATCAACATATTCAAAGCGTGCATACCGGCGACGGTCGCACGCTGAGCGCGGATGAATTTGTAGTTGCTGCAGGCACGCATTCGCGTGTTTTGGCTAAGAAGTTGAATATTTCACTGCGCATGGAGGGTGTCATGGGATACTCTACTGCTTTGCACGACAGTGGAATCGATCTGCGCCACACGGTGTTTTACGCAAAGGGCGGGTTTGGCATCACGCCTTATGAGGATGCGCTGGCCGTGGCAGGCACCGCAGAGTTTGCGGACTTGAATGCGCAGCCCGATTGGAACCGGGCCGATGTACTGGTCAAACGTGCGCAGCGTGTATTGCCGGGGTTGAGGACTGAGAAATTTGAGCGCCGCATGGGTCGTCGCCCTTTTACGCCTGATACACGCCCGATCATTGGCCGCAGCAGGCGTCTGACCAATGTCACTTTTGCTACGGGCCACGGGCAGCTGGGTCTGACATTGGGAGCGACGACGGCGCGACTTGTTGCAGATGTAATCGCTGGCAGGGTACCGAGCATCGATATACAGGCCTTCAGCCCGGATCGGTTCTAAAACTAAGCCAGAGTCCGCCCAATTCCTTATGGGCGACGTAAGATGCCACCAGTAGCACGATCATCCACCCGGTGATCACTGCACAGGCGGTTCCAAACCAGACACCAATTTCGTTGAAGCCGAGAACACCAATAAAAATCCAGACAAAAAAGGCGACGCCAAATCCCTGACGATAAAGGCTGATCCATACTGTCCAGATTGGGCGTTTTAGCGCCTGCAGCAGCGAGTTGATTGAAAACAGCATCATATAGAATGGAAGGATCAGACTATCGACACGTAGATAGCTGAGCCCCACGCGAATAACTTCGGGATCATCAGTAAAGAGACCCAGCAGAGACCGGCCAAATATCCATAGGATAGGGGCCGCAATAGCGGTCATGACTAGCCCGACTTTCCAGCAATAAAACAGGGCTTCGCGCACCCTTTCATAGTCCCGTGCCCCGAAATTCTGAGATGCGATGGGAAGCAGCGCACCAGTGACCCCGAGCACAGGCAATAGTAGAATCTGCTCCAACCTAATAGCGACACCGAAGCCCGCAATCGCGTGCTCGCCGAAGATTTTCAACGCGAACTGCACGACGAAACCTGATAGAAGCATCACGATGAACGATGTGGCCGTTGGAAGGACTTGAACTGAGATTTCCTTGAACTTTTGCAGGCGCGGAATGAAATTTCTTGCCCGCATGCGCCTCATTCTTCGGCGTCTGAGCACCTGGCGGATCATGAACACCATCACACCGGTTTGGCTGATTACCGTAGAAATGGCAAGGCCATCGAACCCGATGCCGGGGATCACGCCAGGGATACCAAAGATCAACAGCGGATTGAGGCCAATATTGGAAAAAAACGCAACGATAAGAGCGCGCTGCATCGAAACCGCGTCCCCATGTGCTTGAAGAATTCCGTTGCATCCAAAGGCCAAAAGGAACCCGGGCAGGGCCAGTAATAGCCAGTAGAAATAGCGTAATCCCGCTTCGCGATATGGTCCCGGTTCCGAAACCAATTGAATAAGTGCCGGGCCGTACCAGAGCCCTGCCAATGCCAAAACTCCGGCTGCGATAAAACCGTAGATCATCCCTTGAGCTGCAAACCGCCGTGCCGCGCGATTATCACCGGCACCCAAGGCATTACCGACGAGCGCGCTCATTGCTGCGCCCAATCCAACTCCGACTGAGATTGCGATGAAGAATGCCTGAAAACCCAATGCCAGGCCTGCTTGCGCACTGGTTGAGAGGAGCCCGGCAAAGAACATATCTACGACGTTGTAGAGCGTGTTGAACAGCATCCCAATTGCCGCTGGGATGGCTAAGGTTCGAAAATGGGCTGAGATCGGCCCGCGTGTCAGATCAATCTCGGTTGGGGCAGCCATCTCAGTAAGCCCCTAAGGGCGCTCGGCTTGAACGGTGAGGAAGACGAACTCGGGTGTCAGAACCTCTTCAAAGCCGTGGTTCAATTCCGCATCAACACTAATACTATCCCCGGCTGAAAGCGTGAACCTTGCTTCGCCATAGCGATAGACTGCCTGCCCTTCGAGGACCTGAACAAACACAACGCCGTGCCCGACATAGGTGGGCGGTTGTCCCTCATCCCGTAACAGCGTTACGCGACGGGCCTGGAATCGCAGGTCTTTCCGAGAGTGCAATGCAAGGTTGACATATTCATGCGAATGTCCACCGGCCAAGCGAGTGGACTTCAACCCTTCGCCATGGCGCACGAGGGTATAGTCGGTGTGATCAGTTCTTGCTTCGCGAAACAGTGAAACGATGGGGACTTCTAGTGCTTCCGCCAATGCCGCAAGAGTGTCAATCGAAGGTGAAACCAGCCCATTTTCGATACGGCTGACCATCGCAGCCGAAATACCCGATTGTTCGGCAAGCCGGCGGGCGGATTGCTTCCTGCTTTGACGCAGCTCCCTCAGAGAGGCGCCAATGGCACGGTCAATCTGTCTTCCCGGCGTGTCAACTTGCATGAAACGTCCCGTCAATCTTCGCCGTAGTAGCCTACGACGTCTCCTTTTGTTGTGACACCCAGACCATTCAGTAACCGATTGGCATAATTGAAATATCCCACGATTTGATTGATTTCGAGGATCTCACCGTCTTCCCAGCCAGCATCTTTCAAGGCGTCTACATCCGATTCTTCCATGGTGCCCGGCGACAGCGTCAGCTTCTCAGCATAGCTCAACGCGGCCAGATGGGCGCCCTCGAACGCATCCTGAGGGCGATGCGCCGTAAGCGCCGCCTCAATTGAGTCGGCGCGTGCGTCGTCACCGATCAGATGACGGGCGTTTGCCCAGTGGTTGGCATAGGAGTAAGGGCACGTGTTCAGCGTGGAAACGTAGGAGCTTATGACTTCCTGAAACCACATAGGCACTGAATTGGCGTCATCATGAAGGCAGGCGCGATACAAAATGACGTGCCCTTTCATGGTGTTGGGACGTAGCGAATGGACACGCATCACGTTGTCCACTGTCCCATGCGGTGTACGCGCTAAATCAAGGGTATTCTTCAAATGTTCGTCGGCATCTTCGTCAGATATCATCCGAATCCAGGCAGACATTCATTCGTCCTTCTATAGTTTATTTTCGTATTTCGAGGCGGCGACAGAGCGCCCGTTGAGTTTTTTTATTGACGAATATTGCACATTAAGCAACCATATTGATTAGCGCGCAACAGATTTGAGGATTCTGAAGCTTTGCCAGATTGCTCCGCTTTGCCAAATTCAAAGCTGCCGATGTCTTGTGCCAACAGGCATGACGACGGATCGCAGTTGATCAAATGCGCGCAAAGTCGAAATGCGCCTGGTTTGTTGACGGGCTATACTCGCAACCTCAAAGGTCAGCTATTGCGTCTGACCCGGATATCGACAGGTTCGGCATGACTCAGCCCTCCCCCATGATAGAAGTGACCAATCTTGATAAGTATTATGGCACTTTCCATGCGCTCAAGAATATCGATCTGACTGTTCATCAGGGTGAAAAGGTTGTGATCTGCGGCCCGTCTGGGTCGGGAAAATCCACGCTGATCCGTTGTTTCAACGGGTTGGAATGGCATAACTCTGGACGTCTCGTGATTGATGGCATCGAAGTTTACAAAGACGCAAAAGAAATACGTGAGTTGCGGCAAGAAGTCGGAATGGTGTTTCAGCAGTTTAATCTGTTTCCGCATTTGACCGTGCTTGAAAACCTGATGATCGGGCCGATGAAGGTGCGAAAGATTTCCAAAGCTCAGGCCGAGGAAACCGCACGCAATTATCTTGATCGTGTTCACATTCCCGAGCAGGCCGACAAGTATCCGGCGCAATTGTCGGGTGGGCAACAACAGCGCGTTGCCATCGCGCGGTCCTTGTGCATGGAAACCCGGATCATGCTGTTTGATGAGCCGACCTCTGCACTTGATCCAGAGATGATTAATGAAGTGCTGGATGTGATGGTGGAACTTGCCGATACCGGTATGACCATGGTTGTTGTCACCCATGAGATGGGGTTTGCCCGTAAGGTCGCTGATACGATGGTCTTCATGGAGGCCGGGCAGATCGTGGAAATTTCACCTCCAGAACAGTTCTTTACCAACCCATCCAGCGAACGCTGTCGCCTGTTCCTGAACCAGATATTGGAGCACTGACGTGACCGATCTGGGCATATCACGGGAAAAAGGGCAGTCGTTGCCGAAACCGCCCTTCTATAAGCGGTTCTTTGGCTCGGTGTTTGTCTCGGTCGCGATTTACGCAATCTTCGTTGGGCTAATTGCCTATGGCTCGTACGTTGGTGCTCAGGGAATGGGGTATAACTGGCAATGGTACCGGGTGCCCCAGTTCCTCTACCGCAACACAGAAATCGGCTTTGAGTGGGGTGAGATACCCATAGGGTTGGTCGCCACGATCAAATTGTCTGTCATTTCTTTCCTGTTGGCCACTGCTATTGGACTGCTGGTCGCGTTGCTGCGTCTATCCGGCCTGGTAATTGGTACGGCTGTAGCAGTTGGCTTCCTTGAACTTATCCGAAACATTCCTCTGCTGGTTCTGCTTTATCTGTTCTACTACGTGCTGGGTCCGATCTTCGGTTTTGACCGGTATACCGCCAGTATTCTGACCTTGGCGGTGTTTCATTCGGCGCTGATATCCGAAATTCTGCGGGCTGGGATTAATGCCATCCCAACTGGTCAGTGGGAGGCGGCTAAATCCATCGGGATGACCCCCTATCAGACCTATCGTTACATCATCCTTCCGCAATCTATTCGGTTTATGTTGCCGCCGATGACGGGCGAGGTTGTTCACCTAATCAAATCCTCGGCCATTGTCAGCGTCATTGCCGTCGCCGAGCTGACCACCTTCGGACGCAACATCATATCCGACACTTACATGAGTTTTGAAATCTGGTTCACCATCGCACTTGTCTATCTGGTGGTGACCCTGATCCTGTCGATCGGCGTAAGTTATCTGGAGAAGAAATATGCCGTCGACCAATAACCACAAGAATTTAACCGGACAACAAGGAGAACCAAGATGAAGCTATCTCGCAGAATGCTCGGGGTTGCCCTGGGCGCGGTCGTGGCAACTGGCATGGCGACCTCAAGCTGGGCGCAAAGCGCAACTCAGGAACTGTCCAGCGAAAGTGTAATTGAAACGATCAAACAGGATGGGGTGATCCGGATTGGCCTATCGCTGTTCGTACCTTGGTCGATGCGTGACAAGAACGGCGATCTGATCGGGTTCGAACTGGATGTCGGCCGAAAATTGGCCGAAGACATGGGCGTTGAGGTCGAATTTGTTCCAACTGCCTGGGATGGCATTATCCCGGCCCTTGTGTCTGGTAATTTCGACGTGATCATCTCGGGCATGTCGGTGACTGCTCAGCGGAACCTGACGATCAACTTCACTGACCCTTATGCCTATTCTGGCTTGGCCATCCTGGCCAACAAAGAGTTGACTGCAGGTATGGCGCGTGAGGACTTGAACTCATCTGAAGTTACCTTTGCTGCGCGTCGCGGCGCAACGCCGGCAACCGTGATTGCCAAGGCATTCCCTGAGGCTAATCTGCTGTTGTTTGATGAAGATGGCGCATCGACTCAAGAAGTTCTGAATGGCAACGCCCACGCTACAATGGCATCGCAACCAACCCCCAACCGCGAGGCGGGGCGCAATCCAGAAACACTGGTTGTGCTTGAAGGTGAGCTGTTTGATCCACGTGGTGAGGCGTTTGGGATGCGCAAAGGAGATCCCGACGCGATGAACTTCTTTAACAACTGGATTGCACAGAATTGGCGGTCCGGCTGGCTGGAAGAGCGCCACAATTACTGGTTTGCCACTGAAGAGTGGGCCGACCAGGTCGCCCAATAACCACTCTGACTGGGGGCGGACCCACCGCCCCTGGTCCTTATGCGGAGCGCTTTGGTGCAGGAATTCCTTAGAAAACTCAGATGGCCTGACTATGTGATCGTGGCAGTTTTGATAACCTTCTTTGGGTATATCTGGCTGTCGATCGAAGGTACGCTGAATTACAAATGGCGTTGGGAACTGATCCCAAGCTATATTGTTGGCTGGCATTCCGGGCGCGAAGAGTATTTTGCAAATCTGCTGCTGCAGGGTTTAGCAGCGACGGTTCGCATCAGCATCTATTCGGGTATTCTAGCGCTCATTCTTGGTACAATACTGGGAATTGCACGCTGTTCGGCCAATCTGACCATACGCATGCTGGCGCGCACATACCTCGAGTTTCTGCGCAATGTGCCGCCTGTCGTCGTTGTTTTCATCTTCTTCTTTTTCCTTTCTCAACAACTGATCGATGCGTTGAATCTTGAACGTTGGGCGCGCGGTATTGCACGGCAGGAAAACAACCAGATCTGGACCTTTTTCTTCGGCGAAATGCGGCGCTTTCCATCGCTTGCTTCAGGCGTGATCGTTCTAGCCCTGTTTGAAAGTGCGTTTGTCGGTGAAATCGTGCGGGCCGGAATTCAGTCAATCCCAAAAGGTCAGCGCGAAGCGGCACGCTCGATCGGGATGAGCCGCATGCAAGAGCTGCGCTACGTTGTGCTGCCGCAGGCGATGAAAAAGGTTGTGCCACCTCTGGCCAACCAGTTCATTTCATTGATCAAGGACAGTTCGATCCTGTCGCTGATCTCGGTGCAGGAACTGACTTACAAAACCGTCGAACTGGTCGCCTCGTCCCGGATGATCTTCGAGGCGTGGATCACAACTGCGGCGTTCTATTTTGTTGTCTGCTTTGGTCTCAGCCGCATCTTTGCGCGGCTCGAGAAGCGATCTGAAAAGCGCTAGGTTCAGGTCACATTCGGACCTGAACCATCCCGTCTTGCACCCGTGTTTCAAATACGCGCATCACGCGGGTTGCCGGTGCTGAAACGGGCTTGCCGTCCCGGACATCGAATGCGCCCTGATGTAATGGGCATTCGATCACGTGGCCGTCAAAATAACCGTCGCATAAATCGGCCCCACCATGGTTACACAATGCCAGCGAGGCGTAGACTCCGCTGGGTGTATCGTACACCGCAATCATACGCGGCCCGATTTCCACGCGCGTGACCCAGTTCTCTTCCAGCTTTGATACTTCGATCACATCGCGCCAGGGTTTTTCTGCTTTCATTACTCAAGCCCTCGTCTTGCGTCGCATGATCTGACGCAGAATGTCGCGATGCGCAGCTAGATAACCGCCTTTTTCGACAAATATGTGATCTTTCAACTTCTCGTGCAGACGGGGCAGGGCGTGGAAAGGGACCGAGGCGACATAGTGATGCTCGGCGTGATAGTTCATGTTCCAGCACAAAAAGGACATAGGTTTTGACACCAGATTGGTGCGGGTGTTTTCTGACATCTGCGCCACGGTGGGCCGCCCAACATGTTCAGTCATGCGCACAAAGCGCATCACTGGCTCACCCAGAAACAGTGGTATGATCCAGTACCAGATCAAGCCCCACCAACCGGTGACCGCCATGGCCAGCAATATCGTTGCGTAGATGGCCAACATCCGGCGCGCGTCCCAATAGACCGATTGATGTTCTTCTTTGGGAATAAATCGCAGTTCAACGTCGCTGAGTTTGCCAAAGGCATGCCGGAACAGTTCAGTGAATTTGCCGCGCCAGTAGGGTAGGGCAGATAAATACAGAAAATATTGACCAAGTGTTTTCGGAAGCGGGATCAATTCGGGATCTTCTTCGGTCAGTTGGGTATAGGTGTGATGGTCACAATGCTCGTACCGAAAGAACCGGTGTGGCAGGATGATAATCAGGCCGCAAATCTGCCCGACCAGATCGTTCAGCCAGCGGGTACGAAACACCGTGTAGTGGACACACTCATGTTGCAGTGAGAAATGGTGAACCAGGACGACGCCCTGCAGAAACATCGCTGGCCAGATCAGCCAACTGTTCCAAGCCAGGGTGATCATAGTTGTGGTGCAGGTCAGTACCAAAATCCAAAGTGCAAGATGACGCAATCCAGGCGCGTTCGAGCGTTGCATGAATCCTTTGAGTTCTTCGCGCGTCAGTTTTCCTTCGGCCAGTGCCTGAGTCAGCGGCGTGACGATAGCTTTTGACATGTGATTTCCATGAGTTTGCCGGAGCGGGGGTCTTGCCCTCTACGCATATACCGGCACCGGAGGCGGGAGTGCTCCGCACCATAGGACCAACTCGATCAGGTCCTATTAACAAGATTATTTCGACAGGTGATGATTCGATCAAGCCGCGATTGATCAGCTCGCGACCCTTATTCCGATATCAGGGTCGGGATATTCAAACAGACCTGCGGCACAAGGGTATTGATCCAGAATGGTCTGCCCGTTGGGCAACCGATCCGCATGGAAAACACCGTTGTTCCAGTAGGTCACGCCGTCAATCTCGATCGTCGGGTCGATGACATTCCAGCTGATTTCACCGGGTGCGTAGGCCCCGCAGGAGTGGAAGTGCAGGATGCGCGGGTTGCCAAAGGCAGACCCGCCCCAGCGCTCGTAGTTGTCGCGCATGTCCCAAGGATAACCACAGCCTGGGTGAATGCCTGCATGCCAGGAATGAACGAAGCTACGGTCGATACCTAAATCTCCTGCGACCCGGTCATAATGTGCTTCGGCTTTGAACGCATTGGCAGGGTCGCCTTCGAAACGCAGCAACCGCCCGTTCTCCATTATTGCAAAGACCGGGCGGTCGAATTCAATCGTATAGTCGTCATAGTATTTCGAACCTGTTCCCGTCAGAAAACTGATAGCTACGCGACCTGAGAAACTGTAAGCCGGAACAGGGGTAAAGACGGACATTGGAAAGCGCAGGATCGAGGTGTCACCTGTTGGTTTCAGGTTCATAATCGGTCGGCCACGAACATCAGTGCCCAGCGGGCAGGTCAGGCGCACCTCAGTCGATGAGTCCAGCACCGCGTTGATATCGGCCTTAAGCTCCATGAACGCATCGTGGTGGCCATTAGAAAAGCCCGAGCCCAGCATCTCTTTGGACAATGCAAAGCTGACTATAATCTTTTTGCCCTGCGGCATATCCGAAAACCGCAACTGATCCCCAAGCCGGGCAAGGAACAGAATAATGTCTGCTTCTTCGAACCGGGCCATAAGATCAGGTGTCAGATGCGGATTGTCGGGGTTAAAGCCGACATCGACGGTATCGACGGTCATTCCCAGCTTATGGGCTACTCGGCTCACGACATCTACGCATTCGGCATCGAAGTACCCAAACTCGGGCGGTTCATATGCAATCAACAACTTGTCGCCCGTAGATGCGCGGGCGCAGTTGATCAGCAGATTTAGAGCACCCCGCTCCGGCGTCATATCAGACATCGACACATCCTGATTGCTTAGTATCTCAAATTTACGATCCGATGCGGGAGCTAATCCATTTGAAAGTATTAATGGCTCACATTAGGGTCACTAATATGATCCTGAACCTGCCCTATTCTGCATTGCGCGCCTTTGAGGCGGTCGTGCGCCATTCTGGATTTTCTCCTGCTGCCGACGAGTTGGGGGTCAGTCAGAGCGCGGTTAGTCAGCATGTCAGGACACTGGAAGAGTGGTTGGGCAGGGATTTACTCGTGCGAGGTGCGCGGCAATCGCGTCCAACCCGGGAAGGCGAACAACTAGCGCTGGCTATTGCAGAAGGATTGGGACGCATATCAGAAGTGTGCGCCCAATTGCGGGACCGCACCCGCTCGGATCGAACAATAGTCATCTCATGCCTGCCTGGATTTGCTTTTAACTGGTTGTTTCCAAGGCTACTGCACTTCGATCTGGCGCATCCTGACCTTTCAATATCAATTGCGACTGACACCGGTTACCACCCGTTCTCCGGAGCGGATTCAGATATCGGCATCCGATACGGGCTTGGAGAATATCCGGGGTTGGAAGTTGATTTGCTGATGCGGGAAAGGCTGTTTCCGGTTTGCGCCCCTTCACTTGCCTCATCGCTGACAAGCATACAGGATTTGGCGCAACACACGTTGCTTGTTGATGAAAACCTCCATCACGGCACATCCAGCCCTACTTGGGAATTCTGGGCACGGCAGAGTGGCTTGACCATGCCTTCATCGCCGCGGACACGCCGATTGGGGCAGTCAAACATGGTCATTCAGGCCGCTATCGAAGGGTTGGGCGTAGCGTTAGGCCGCGAGCCATTGGTCATTGATGCACTATGTGATGGCAGGCTGGTTCGTCCGTTTTCGGAAATGACCTTGTCGCCTTTATCATATTGGCTTGTGCGACGCCCAGAGACAAAGGATAGCCAGAAGGTCAACGAGTTTCTGAACTGGATAAAAGCCGAAGCAGCAGCCCAGCCAGACTTGCCACCGCTTGCGCCAAATTTGAATTAGCCCACCTTATATCTTTTATTACCAATCCGGCATGGCGTATTGCCAATCGAATGCCATAATGCCCCTAGCTACCGGATCGATAAGGAGAGCAGCCCATGTATCTCAGGAATTGTTGGTATGTCGCCGCCTGGAGCAAGGATATCGGCCGTGAGCTGAAAGCGGAAACCTATCTGGGTGAAAATGTTGTGCTTTATCGACAGCAAGATGGCACTCCGGTCGCGTTGGAAGATGCTTGCCCACACCGTAAGCTGCCATTGTCGAAAGGGAATCTGATAGGAGACACCGTAGAATGCGGCTATCACGGGTTGACCTTCGATTGCTCGGGGAAATGCACGGATAGCCCGACACAGCGCGGGATGACGCCCCGTCGCGCGGTCGTGAAATCCTATCCGGTTGTTGATCGCTATCGCCTGCTTTGGATTTGGATGGGCGATCCCGAGTTGGCCAACCCTGATCTGATTTTCCCTATCGAGAACTTTGACAACCCAACCTGGGGCATGACCGATGGCGGCGTGATGGACATCGATTGCCACTACCTTTGGGTCTGTGACAACCTGCTTGATCCCAGCCACGTGGCCTGGGTTCACGTCTCTTCATTTGCAGGGGCCGGAACGGATGAAGAGCCCCTGAATGTTGAAAAAACCGATCGAGGCGTGATCGTTTCTCGCTGGATCGAGAATAAGCCGCCGTCGCCTTACTACTCCAAGCTGGTCGCATTTGAAGGCGAATGTGATCGCCTGCAGCATTATGAGATGTGCCTCCCGGCGATCGGATTGAACAAATCCATCTATACGCCGGTCGGCACCGGCGGCTATGACAAAGATCCGGTCGAGCAGACCTTTATCAATATTTCGTACAATTTCATGACACCGATAAACGAAGATGAAACCAGATATTTCTGGTTCCAGCATCGTAATTCTGACCCTGACAATGCAGAGGTTTCGAAATTCATGAACGATGGTGCCCGGATGGCATTTATTGAGGATAAAGAAGTATTGGAAGAGGTGCACAAGGGCATGAAGAACGCAAAGACGCCTCATATCGATCTGGGCCTGGATGCCGGAGCAAAGATTTATCGGCGCGTTTTGGATCGGGCGATTGAAGCTGAAACAACGGTAACCGAAAGCGCGCTAAAGCAAGCTTGATTTCTGGTTCGGGGCCGGATCGCGGGCCCCGTATCTTAGGCAGTTTCATAGATGATTGGATACCGGCCCCCTGCAAAGGGTGCGCCGGGTTTCAAACTATCGTCATGTAGCCATTCTGTAACCGAATCCCGAGGTTCATAGGTCGCACCTTCGACAGCAAATCGAATTGCGTATCCGCGCCTGCGACGTGTCGAAGTCCGATTGCCCATAGCCGAATGTACGGTCATTCCGTCAAAGGCGAGTGCGTCGCCTGGTTTCATGTTTTCAAAGTGGAAGATGTCATATTGGGCACGGTCGGCCTCAAAATCCGGCATGTCTATGTAATCCGGATTATCTTCTTCCAGATAGTGCAGGAAACCGCCTTGCTGATCGGTTTTGAAAGGCCGGTATTTTGCGCCCCATGCATGTGATCCACGCACAAATTCCAGTGCTCCATTGTCGGGGTCAACCGGGTCAAGTGCGATCCACATTGTCATGATCGGTCCTGCCACGGGCCAATAGGGCTGATCCGTGTGCCATCCGGTTTGAGTCCGCGTTCCCGGCTCTTTTACGAAAATCTGGTCATAGATTAACGATGTCCACGGACTGCCTGATACCTCAGCTACGCGTTGTCCGATATCCGATGTCAGGCAATAGTCCTGAAAAGTGCCGGGGTTTTCGCGCATATTTTTATACGCAAAGTAACGGTCTCCTTTTGTGACTTCGGTATCAACTGCATCCTGTAATTTGCTTAGCCAGTCGTCTGACAGGATGTTCTTTAACAATACGACGCCGTCGCGCGCATAAGATTCCTGTGTGTCCTTAAGTTCATTTGGCTTGGTCATCCGATCCATCCATTTAGTTTCCACTCCGTTTCCGGGCGGGTTCGTAAATTGGCGCGAAGCGCCGCGATCCACGTGGTGTCAGTAAGATGGTGAACTGCGGCAATTGATGATGAAACAAGGCCACCGCGACCGGGCAGACCATTTGCCAGCGAGGTTCCGGTGAAACAGTTTAATGCGGAAGTTCATGACTCACCGTACAACAATTTGGTCAAACGGCCAATAGTTTTGCGTGATGGTAAAATAATTTATTGACCGTACATTGCTTGTGGTCAATATTGGGATCACCATGCAAAAATATTCTGTGTTCTCGCTCGCCCGGAATGCACTTTCAGGGCACCGAAACTGGTCGCGGGCTTGGCGTTCCCCCCCGCTCAAAGACCAGTACGAGGTTGTTGTGATAGGTGCTGGGGGGCACGGTCTTGCGACCGCCTATTATCTCGCCAAAGAATTCGACATTACAGACGTCGCTGTGGTTGAAAAAGGTTGGCTAGGTGGTGGCAATATCGCTCGTAATACGGTGACCATCCGATCCAATTACATGCGGGACGAGTCGATCCCCTTCTACGTCAAATCCGTCGCCATGTATGAGGGTCTGACGCACGAACTGAACTTCAACATGATGCATTCGAAGCGCACCATGGTGGATGTTGTGCAAACTTGGCCCAAGTTGCGCGAGCTCAGGCGACGGCAACTGGCGATGGATATTTATGGATCGACTTACGAACAGATATCGGAGATCGAACTGCGTAGAAGAATACCCGCGCTGACCGGGGGCGGCCCGGATGCGCGTTTGCCTGTAATTTGCGGCATGGTGCATACGGATGCTGGCGTGAACAGACATGATGCAGTGGCGTGGGGATATGCGCGCGCGGCTGATGCGCTTGGGGTCGAGATACACCAGCAAACCGCAGTTCAATCTCTGATCCGCGGGGCTGATGGCCATATCAGCGGTGTCGAAACCAATCGCGGTAGGATTCGTGCCAAAAAAGTTGTTGTCGCCGTCTCAGGCCATACCACAACGTTGACCGAAACCGTCGGGCTGAAGCTTCCTTTGCGCACGATGAACCTGACGGCATTTGTGTCCGAGCCGGTGAAACCATTAGTGGACGTCATAGTGAACTGCCCTGACAGCGGGTTCTATTTCAGCCAATCCGACAAGGGAGAAATGGTGATCGGTGGTGCACCGGATATGGGTCAGAGTTTCCGACGCGATATTAAGCAGAACGTGTTTGAAGACACGGTAACCGCGATGCTTTCCCTGTTCCCGTCGTTCAAGAAACTCAAACTTATGCGTCAATGGGCCGGGCATCTGGACATTGCTCACGATGCCTCACCCATTATGGATCAGACAGACTTGGCGGGTTTGTTTGTAACAGCCGGTTGGTGGGGCGGATACAAGGCTATCCCCGCCGGTGGGTTGACGCTTGCCCATCTGGTGGCCAAGGGCGAGCCTCATCCACTGATGTCTTCGTTTACGCTCAACAGGTTTCGCCATCTGGATTTTGTGATGGAAGCCGGGACAACCACGGCGCGTTAGGAGGGTAAGGTTCATGATGCTAATTCCCTGCCCATTCTGCGGCAAACGTAATGAAAGCGAATTTATCTTTGGAGGCGCGGTCGGTGCAGACCGCCCCGACCCGAACAGCGTTAGCGACGCGGAATGGGTCGAGTATCTGACCGTGGTGCCAAACCCCTTAGGCCCGGTTCAGGAACGGTGGTGGCATGCGCGAGGTTGTGGCGAGTGGGTCACGATTTGGCGTGATACCCGGACCCATGACATCGTGGAGGCCCCAGATGACTCAGAATAACCGCTGTGCATCTGGTGGGCGGATTGATCGAAGCCGAACTCTGCGATTTACCTTCAATGGCAAATCCTATGAGGGGTTTGAAGGCGATACTCTGGCCTCGGCCTTATTGGCCAACGGTGTTCGTGTTACGGCGCGCAGTTTCAAGTATCACCGCCCTCGTGGCATTGTTGGCCATGGTCCCGAAGAACCCGCGACACTGGTGGAGCTGGATGGTGAGGATGCCTCGGGAAACCGCCCGGCAACCACCGTCCCTTTGCGCGACGGGCTAAGCGCGCGTTCGGTGAATTGCTGGCCATCGCCCGAGTTTGATCTTGGCAGTGTTAATCAACTGTTCAGCCGTTTCATACCGGCCGGTTTTTATTACAAGACGTTCAAATGGCCCAATTGGCATCTTTTTGAGCCTTCAATTCGCAAAGCTGCCGGGTTGGCTGCTGCACCGGCTCAGCCGCCATCCTCGGGGCATTTCGAAGCGCGCCACGCCCATGCTGATGTCTTGGTCGCTGGCGCAGGCCCCGCCGGATTGAAGGCAGCGCTTAAGGCAGGACGGGCGGGTAAGCGCGTATTCCTAGCCGACGAAGGCTCAGAGGCAGGCGGCAGCCTGTTGAACCGCGATCTTTCCATCGATGGGCAACCTGCAATGGGTTGGGTGGAGGCTGCCGTTCAGGAGCTGCGCAAGATGGCCAATGTCACCCATCTGCAGAATGCGACTGTCTGGGCATATCGCGAACACAATTTGCTGATTGTAAATGAGCGTAATCCTGTACAGGGAAGCATCATTGAGCGTTCTTGGCGCGTGAGGGCGGGGGAAGTGGTTATCGCCACAGGCGCAACCGAACGTGCCATGGTATTCAGCAACAACGACCGGCCCGGGGTTATGTTGGCATCGTCGGTACAGGCTTACTGCAACCGATGGGGGGTTACCCCCGGAAAAAGAGTGGTCCTGTTTACCAACAACAACAGTGTATATGCGGTCGCCTCTGATCTGATCGCGGCAGGGGTGCGGATTGAGGCTATACTCGACAGTCGCTCAAGCGTACCTCAGTCTGCGCTGGATTTGGTGCCCGAAATCACTGTGCAATCTTCAACCGTTGTTGGAGATGTGCGCGGTCATAAACGGGTCAAAGCAGTAAAAGCCGTTTCCTCATCGAGTTCTGTAAACTGGATTGAATGCGATTTGCTTGCGCATTCAGGGGGATGGAACCCGACTGTACATTTGTGGTCTCAATCTCGCAGCACGCTAAGGTTTGACGAAGATTTGGCTGCCTTTCTTCCTTATCAACCAGTGCAGAACTGCACAGCGGTTGGCGCAGCGGCTGGGCAACTGACACTTGATCAGATTATCGATGGGGGTGAGGAACTTCCATATGAGATCGAACCTCTTTGGCGGGTAGACCTACCTGACCAGCGCGGAAAGGCGTTTCTGGATATTCAGAATGACGTGTCCGTCAGTGATGTGCATCTGGCTTTGCGCGAGGGCTATGACAATGTCGAACACGTCAAACGCTATACCACCGGCGGCATGGGTATTGATCAGGGTAAGACCGGGAACATCAACATCATCGGCACTGTTGCGATGCAAAAAGGTGTGCCGTTGCAAGAGGTCGGAACAACCACTTTCCGCTCTCCCTATACGCCTGTGTCCTTCGGTGCGATCGGCGGGCTACGCGAGGATTCGGTTCTGTTCCCCTATCGGCACACGCCAGTCACCCAGTGGAACAAAGACAATGGCGCGGTCATGTATGAGGCCGGTGCGCGTTGGCGGCGACCGGGTTATTTCCCTCAACAGGGTGAAGGCCTGCAAGACGCAGTGAACCGTGAATGCCGTGCCGTTCGGGAAGGCGTTGGAGTCTATGATGGCTCACCGTTAGGGACATTCGAGTTGAAAGGCCGCGATGTCCCGCAATTCCTGGATTTTATCTATGCGAACGTGATGTCTTCGCTGACGCCTAGCAATGGTCGTTACGGGCTGATGCTATCGGATGATGGGCTGATCCTGGATGATGGCGTTGTGTTCCGGCTTGATGAACACAGATGGCTTGTTTCCACCTCTACCGGTCATGCGGATTCAATAAATCAGCATATGGAAAAGCTGCTTCAGACAGAATTCCCGGATTGGCAGGTGATGATCACAACAGTGACAAGCCAATGGAACAACGCCACGATTTGCGGCCCGCGCGCGCGCGATGTGATGCAGGCTCTTGACACAGACATCGACCTGTCGCCCGAGGCGTTTCCATTCATGTCTTTCAGGGATGGGACCGTCGCAGGTTTTCCCGCGCGCATCGTTCGCGTCAGTTTCACGGGTGAACTTTCCTTTGAAGTCAATGTTGCCCCACGCCACATGGCGGCGTTATGGGCCAAGGTGATGGAAGCAGGCGCCCCCTTTGGGATCCTCCCGGTGGGCTCGGAATCGAGCCACGTGCTGCGTGTCGAAAAGGGTTTCCTGTCGCTGGGACACGAAGTCGACGGCACAGTGGATGCCCTTGACCTTGGGATGGGTTGGGCAATGTCGAAGAAAAAGACCGACTATCTTGGCAAACGCTCGATACAGCTGCGTCGCGATGGAAAAGCAATTCGGCGGGAGTTGGTGGGCATTCTACCCGAAGATTACAACAAGCAAGTGCCAGAAGGCGCGCCGCTAACCCCCGGAGGCCTTAAAGAGGCCACCGAAGGCCTTGTAACTGCCTGCGTCTGGAGTGTTGTGAACGATCGCTGGGTCGGGTTGGCATTGCTGAAGAATGGTCATAGCCGACACGGGGAAACTGCTCATGTCCGCCTAAAAGATGAAGTGATCCCGGTCAAAATCACCAAGCCGGTGTTCCACGATCCCGACGGCAAACTCTTGAGGTCCTGAGATGACTTATGACGTCGCAATAGTGCGCCAACCCCTAAACGCGCTGTTTGATCTCAAAGGGAGTCCAGCTGCCATTCAAAACTGGGCAGCTGATGTTCTGTCGACACTGCCAGAGCGACCAAACTCTCGGACAGGTCAAGCTTCAGTCGAATTGTATCATGTCGGGCGAAACCACTGGATCGCGCGCGCTCCGCTGGAGCAGGAAGCCGAACTGGAGAAACGTCTCAGCCCAACCAATTGCCCGGCGGAAATCAGCATCGTGCGGATTTCGGATACGCTGACATTTTTTCGAGTGACCGGTCCGCAAGCGGATGAAGTGATGTCCATTGCGTGTGCGTTGGATATACATGAAACTGAGTTCGGCGAAGAAACCGTAACCTATACTGAATTGTTTGGCCTCAAAGCACTAATTGTGCGGTGTGAAGATGGTTTTGAATTTGCCGTAGAGCAGAGCTTTGGCGATATGGTCGAGGATTATCTTTCCCGTGCCGTCGCCTAGAGGGAAAAAAGCGAATGGCACGAACACATATTCACAAATATCAAACCCGCTATCACGCTCAGGCGACCTATTCCAAGGCGATCCGGGCGCGGGGCGATTTTGTCTTCATGCAGGGCCAAGTTGGAACTTTGCTGGATGGGACACTCGTCGGCGAAGGTGATCCTGGTGCCCAGGCGGATCAGGCCTGCCGCAATATTCAACGCTGGATGGAAGAGGCCGGAGGTAGCCTTGCCGATGTTTGCAAGCTGACGGTCTATGTCACTGATATTTCCTACCGGCCCGCCGTTTACGAGGCGATCAACCGCTGGTTCGAGGGCGTGCATCACTGTTCGACCGGGGTTGTCGTGCAAGGCTTGGCCGATCCTTCACTGTTGGTTGAAATTGATGCAATGGCTGTGATCGACGAAGACACGGACGGAAGCGCTTGAATGGGTGGCGGTCGAGTTGTGTAGAATATCACTGTATGACAGTATATCGAAGTGCAGCCCAGATTTATTATTGATTTGAGATGCTTACAATTCTGACTTCGATATTACCGATCTTTTTGATTATCGCGTTGGGTCTGGCCCTTCGTAAAGGCGGAATTCCCAGCACCGATTTCTGGAACCTGAATGACAAGCTGGTTTATTGGGTTTTGATGCCCTGCCTGTTATTCACGAAGATCTCGTTATCGCCGTTAGATAAATCTGCGCTTGGCCTTTATTCGATGACCATATTGGGTGGGTTTTTGGCGGCGCTGGTATTTGCAGTCATCAGTGCCCGTCTGATGGGATATGCGGCACCGCAGGCGACGTCGATCTTGCAGGGAAGTGCGCGACATAACTCATTCATAGGCCTTGCGCTTGCAGCCAATCTTTACGGTCCAGTGGGGTTTGACATCGCTATTCTGGCGACAGCCATACTGGTGCCTATCACCAACATCGTCATGGTGGTCATGATGGTGGGGGCATTGAAACAGGATTCTGCGACCCGATTGCCGATCGCTATCCTGCGTGAGCTTGGGCGAAATCCCTATGTCATCTCGATCCTATTGGCGATTGGGGCCAACCAGATGATCGGTGACCGCATTCCTGTTGTCCACGAGGTGGCTGACATTCTTGGGGCGGGCGCATTGCCCATTACTCTGCTGGCTGTTGGCGCAAACCTCCGTGTCCGGGCGATGGCGGCGAGTGCGCTGCCTCTAATGCTGGCTATTGTCGGCAAGATGATGGTGTTTCCGGTTGCTGCGCTCGGTATCGGAATACTTGTCGGGTTACCTCAGGATGTTTTGCAGATTGCAGTGGTCTATTCCGTGGTGCCTACGGGGGCTTCATCGTACACTTTGTCCAAGCAACTAGGCGGGGACGCGCCTTTGATGGCCGCAATCGTCACGCTTCAGACCTTGATAGCAGCCGTTAGTATACCAATTTCGTTGGCGATATTGTTGCCGTTAATCGGTTAGACGAACCGAAAAATTCAACCCAATGGGTTTAGGATGTTACTGACCCATTGCGCAATATCCAGTAGCCGGGCGTCATAGCCCTTTGGCGCGACAAGCTGTATCCCTAGTGGCAATCCATTTTGGTCGGTCCCAAATGGGATGGCGATCGAAGGAACCTGCAAAAGGTTCCACATGCGCGAGAACAAAGGATCTCCGGTCGCTTCCAGGCCCACCGGGGCCGAACCTGGCGCAGACGGCACGAGAAGGGCATCGGTATCCCCAAAAATCTGTTCCAATACTAATCCAGCACGATCACGGAGGATCAGAGCATGCTGGTAGTCCACCTCGCTGATCTTTACCCCGGCTTCGATCAGCGCGTGAAATTGAGGACTGATCGCGGGCAATCCCATTTCGAATTCATCGCGGCGTAATCGTGCGGTCTCATATGCCATTACAGTGTGATGTGCCGAGGTGAGTTCAGAAAAAATAGCAGAGTGGGCAATTTCGCCAGATTCTGATCCTGCGGCTGCAATGGCGGACATAGCACGGGTGCAGGTGTCACGCATCTCAATCGAGCCATCCATCCAGTGTGGTCCGCGCATCAGGCTGATCCGCGGCAAACTTTCCTCAAAACGCGCTCGTTGAGGCGGCTCGATGCCGCGTAGAACCGCATCGGTAAGTGCAAGATCATATGGATGACGGGCGAGTACCCCAAGCGTATCAAGGCTTGGTGACAACCCCATCACACCGGAAAGCGGGTAGCCATGGATCGTAGGGCGAAATCCATAAACTCCGCAATATGCAGCCGGTCGGATCAATGATGCCGCCGTCTGTGATCCAAAGGCCAGCGGAGCCATGAAATCAGCGACAGCAGCAGCAGAACCCGATGATGAGCCGCCCGGAGTATGGCCTGGATTGTGCGGGTTCGCAGTTTTGCCGGGCCGGAAATAGGCGAACTCGGTCGTAACTGTTTTGCCGATAGGAATGGCGCCCACATCGAGAAGCATTTGAACGCAGGCCGCGTTCATTACCGGTTGTCGATTAGAATACAGGTCACTGCCCCAACCGGTCGGCATGTCATCGGTATCGATGATATCCTTGATTACGAATGGGACACCATGGAGCGGCCCGTCAGATTGCCGATTATCGGCAGCCAGTGCCCGATCCATGGCGCGATCTGCATCAAGGTGCTGAAATGCCCCAAGCACAGGTTCGCGAAGTGCGATCCGTTCGAGATGTGCCTGCATGACCTCCGATGGCTTGACTTCTCTTATCCAGATCAGTCGGGCCAGTTCGTGCGCGCTGCGGCGACATAAATCACTCATGCCTTGAGTGCTTTAACAGCAGCTGAAAATGGATCGACCGGCATGTCATATATGCCACCTCCCAACCGACCAGCCTGACCCAACCTATCAAGTATGCCAAGCCCAACTGCTGGACCAGAACCTTGCGCCACCGCTCCGCGCGCAGTTGAGCCAAGCCGAATATCCAGAGAACGAAAATAGGGATGAGAACCTGCTGACAGACCTGTCACCCGTGCGTTGGAATTGTCAGGTAGATAAGCGCCGAGAACCTTTTTCTGCTCGGGGCTAAGTTCGATGGCCATGGCACCAAGGCCAAAGGCCTCGACCACGGCGCTGTCTCCGATGGCACCCAAGGCGCGGTCTTCGGGTAAGTCGGTATCGAGGCGACCCTTGGGCGGTGCTGCGGGAACAGTAAACCACCATCCCGGCAGGCCCGAGATCTGAATGCCAACCTCGCGCCCATTTCCACCTGCTGCCGTCACAAAACTGGAGCCTTCGACACCTTCGGCAAGCTTCATCATTAGCTTGGTCGCCGCCATCCAGAGGTTCAGGAACAGCGAAGGAGAGTTCGCCATGAACTCCAGAACATCTTCGTCATTGATGCCACCGGATGTGCGATCCTTAAGTTCATCAACCAATGCTTCTGTTGCGACGGGTGTGCGCCCGTGGCAATCATCGCCACCTACCAACCCCGTAACCGCCAATGGAACCAACGCAATCCCTTCGGCCAGACCGTTTTGCAGCACATCCAGAAAGCGCGTGTTCAGCCAGCGGATATGTTCGAGGACAGCGTCCGAGCGCAGACCCAATCGCAGCGACGGGCGTGCACCTCCATTGATCGGGGAGAAAACCCGTGTCTGACCGCGCCATGCGTCGTAGACCGAATGCAACGGCATGGTGGCGGACACCACGGCTGCCAGCGGTGTGACGACGTCGTGATCCTGTGCCGGGCGTAACGCGATCTCACCTGCCATGATCATCGCTTCGGCCTGATCAAAGTCGCGGGACAGACCTTCCCAAACTGCAGCAACACAAGCTGAATTGAGGATCGGAGCGGTGATATCTGTGGGGCGCGAAAAGGCTGGACCTGCGTGCAACAGTACATTTTCTGGCAGGTCAAGCGCGTCAGCTGCGGTGTTGAATCGATTCCAGACCGGTTGCGTGACCATCGCCCGATCAAAGGCCAACTGGTCCGACGAGTGCAGGGTCATGATCCCTCCGGAGGAATGATCCAAGTTTCCGAGAAATAGAGAAATGCGGTTGTGGTCTCGTACCCGGCCTGCACGCGCGTACCCAACTTGCCCGGCAACACGTGGCCATTGACGATGATCTGGGCCGCATGGGCAGGAACCAGTAGCGAGAACATGTTTTGCTCACCCGATGCGACCTCATGCGGGGACAGTTCCAATGCACGAGGTGCTTCGAAGCCTTCCCAAATCAGCTCAACCGTCAAAGGGCCGCCTGCAATTGTTTCGGTATACCGATGGCTCATCGGGTCGCCCGAACTGCGCACGGCATGTGCCCCAATTTCAGGCAGGGTTGCGAACGAAGGCGCATTGGCAAAGGCAGCCAGTTTACTGATAAAGTTCTTTTTCAGGAACGCGGTTAATTCGGGATTGTCGCTGAGGATGACATTTGGGGCATTCGGTGGACCCTCAACCTGATCAGGCGATCCCAGAAGCAACAGCACCTGCCCCTGACCGACCGGAGACCAAGCCACACGAAAGAATAGCGCCATGGCGCTAAAATTGCCATTCTCGTCTTTAAGCAGGATGCCCGGGTTTTCGCCTGTCCAGTCAACAACGCCGGGGGTGATGGGCTCGTTCAGGGGCATCAGGTGTCCTCCGCAGGGGTAACCCAGGTTTCCGAGAAGGCCAGAAAGGCCGTGCTCATCGTGCGTCCAAAGAATTGGCGATCTGCCACCTGACCGCGCAGGGCGGTGCCGTTGATCCTGACCTGAGCCTGTTTGGCCTCAAGAAATACGGAATACATCTCGTGTTCTTTGGTCGCCGAGTTCTCTTGCGTGACTTCCACCGGCAGCGGTGGCCCCATATCCCGCCAGATCATGTCCAATGTCACACCCGAACCACGCAGGGTTTCGGAATAGCGTGTCTTGAGGTCACCGGGCCGCTTTTCAACGCTGTCACAATCCAGCCAGGTCATGGCCTGCAAGCCCGGTTTGCCAACAAATGTTGGCATCTTGGATACCCAGCCTTCAACGATCCAACGCATCATACGCTGGTTGTCTGTCATGATCAGGTTTGGGACCTTCGGCCAGCCGCTGGCCTCGTCCGGAGCGCCCAAAACAATTGCTGCATGACCACGCCCATATGGCGACAGAACAACGCGAAAGAACAACGCCAGCGTATCGTAATGGGCCTGATCGGGCTGCTGTTTCAGATAGATGCCCGGGTTCTCGCCCGACCAATCAACCCGGCCGGGGTTGTGAGGGATTCGAGTGCTCATGACCAGCTTGCCTCGTATTCTTTCAAAGCGTTTTCAATGAAAGTGCGGCGCTCGAACCCCTGCAGATGATCGCCGGACCTCAGAATATCAGCAACCTTGAACGAGACTTCTTTCTGCAGGGCGCCATCATCACGACCTTCCTGCAACGGGATTTTCAACACGGTATCCCCGGCATAAGTCGGGATTATACCCTTGAAATTGTCAGTTGGCTGTGCAGGTGGAGTTCCATTTCCCAGGGCCCGGATTGCGTTGCGCAACATCCGGCGCGCCTTGGCCACGCCCCGATCTGTGAATGACAGGTTCTCTCGGGCATGGATGTTGATCGGGCCCTGGCTGACCCAAGCATCATAATCACCGGGATCGCGTTGCCGCATTTCATAGGGGCGATCCGGACCCTGGCCGTAGAAATCGGTTTTGCCAAAGCCCACTTCGTCCCGATTGGTCATGCCGCGCGGGTCGTCGTTGAACCGCTCTTCCCGAAAGTGACGCCAGGCGATGACCATGGTGTTGGTGTCATCAATCGGAGTGATCCATCGTGACAGCCCACCGCGTCCAAAGTACCTTGATCGATCCGGAATTGGGAAATGCCCGCCATTTTGAGTGAACGATGGCAACATGTGGTCATGTACTCGCACCCAGATGAAATCACCATCCCGACGCACATTGGTATAGAAATCGCCGGTCTGACTATCGTGAAACTCAATCATCGGCATATGCGCGAATGCTTCGTGGAACTGCACCCGCGCAGCCTTGGTGTGCAGATAGACCACATGAAACGGGTCCCACGCGTTCTCCATCACCTGTAGCCAGTTGCAGGGTGACTTGATGAGATACGGTACCAGTTCATCACCTTCATCATCGAAGGTATCCATAACCGGGAAAGGCGGTGTCTTATCTGCCGGACCCATATAGGCAAAAGCCAACCCTTTGTATTCGATGATCGGATACGCACCGAGACAGGCCTTTTTCTTGACCTGAGACGCAGGGGGTTCGCATGGTGTTTCCAGAACTGTCCCATCCAAGCCATACTTCCAGCCATGGTAAGAGCAGCGAATGCCGCCTTCTTCCACGATGCCGAATTCCAGGCTCATGTTTCGGTGGCAGCAATGCAGATGGGTGCATCCCAGCCTGCCATTTTTCTTTTCGCGAAACAGGATCAGATCCTCGCCCAGAATTCGGAGGCGATAAGGAAGATCTCCAATTTGATCAGTCATGGCGACGGGCATCCAAAACCGGCGCAGATACTCGCCGCAGGGTGTTCCCGGACCAACCTCGGTCAATTCCGGGTCGTAGTTTTCTGACCAGACACCTTGCTGATCGTGACCGCGAAAATTCCCTTTTGGAACCGTGAATGGGCTGTTGTCAGTTGGGGTGTTCATTTTTGGCCTTCCAGTCGTCGTGGCTTACGCACCCAGCGATTGGCTTCTGCATATCTCGAGCTTCCACTCGGGAATGACCTGCCGATGTCTCATGCCGGATATGGCTGGACGCTGCAGTGCGCGAATGTTCTGCAAATCTAGCGCCCTCTAATACATTATATTTTTTTATTGATAGTGCCATCCATATGTCAATTAGTTATTTCTTTGCAGTTATGCGTCCTGCCATTATTTCGGCCAACACAATTAAAGGAACGGGTTGGATACAGGTGTTGTTCCGGTCCAGATTGACTTGACCTGCAGGAAATCGGTGATTGCGCCCGGTCCCAGTTCCCGCCCATATCCCGACAGTTTGACGCCACCGATCGGGCTACCTGGATCAACGCTGCGGTAGTGGTTGATGTAAACGGTGCCCGCACATATCGCTTCGGCAACTCGGACGGCTTTCGCTGCATCTGTGGTCCAAACCCCGGCGGACAGTCCATAGTCGCTGTCATTAGCGAGCGCGATGGCTTCGTCCTCGGATTCAAAGGTGGTGATTGAAAGCACAGGGCCGAAAACCTCTTCTCGCCAGATCTGCATGTCCGGAGAGACCTGATCAAAGATCGTTGGCCCGACATAGTAGCCGCCAATCCCTTTCACTGTTTGGGTGCCGTCCAGCAGGCAAATGGCGCCGTCTGCCTTTGCTTGTTCGATCATCGCAGTAACCTTTCTCAGATGCGGCTCATTGGCGAGCGGTGCAATCTGAGTGTTCGGGTCAAATGGGTCGCCAGGTATCAGTGAACGGGATCGTTCCAGCAGTCGCGAGATCATTGCGTCTTTGATCCGGGCTTCGACAATTAGCCTAGAACCTGCGACACAAGTCTGGCCATTTGACAGGAAAATGCCTGACATCACCCCGTTGATCGCCGAATCCAGATCACAATCGGCGAACACAACCTGAGGCGACTTGCCGCCCAGTTCGAGCGTTGTGGGCACGACTTGACCCGCGGCAGCCTGAGCGACCTTGCGGCCACCGATATCTGAGCCGGTGAAACTTACTTTGCGTGTCAACGGATGCCGAACAAGTGCCTCACCAACTTCGTGGCCCCATCCCGTCACCACGTTCAACACACCCGGTGGAAGACCCGCCTCGCAAACAAGTCGGGCGAATTCCAGGGTTGAGGCTGACGCCATTTCCGACGGTTTAACCACAACCGTGTTTCCCGCGGCCAGAGCCGGGGCCAGCTTCCATGCCAGGATCATCAGGGGCGAGTTCCAAGGTGTAATTGCGACTACCACACCGTAGGGTGACCAGTGTCCTTCGCTGGTGACCCCAGGCGTGGAATTACTCTGTAGAACAGGGGCTAGTTTGCGCGCTTCGGCAGCAAAATGACGATACCAGGTATGTAATCCAGAAAATTGACCACGTACCTCGGTAATGCGCTTGCCATTATCCAGAATCTCCGGGTCAACAAGTCCTTCCCAACGCTCCTCAAGCACATCAGCCATAGCATCAAGCATGTCGGCGCGCCCTGATGCATCTAACTGAGCCCATGGGCCTGTGCGGAATGCAAGGTCGGCATCTCGTATCGCTACATCTGCCTCGGATGTGTCGCACCTGGCGATATGGCTCCAGACCTGTCCGGTTGCAGGGTTGATACTGGGTATGGTGTCCCCTTGCCAATCTATGAACTTGCCTGAAATGAATGGAGTGTAGGATCGCATTCAGTCTGCTTTCGATGCGTTCTGAGCTACCAGCGCCAGCAGGTCGCCCCGGCACACCATCCCGCGATTGCCATGCGCGAGCACAAATCCGCTGTTGGGAAAATTTAGTTTCAGAGCGGGACGGCCAGGATTATCGGGAAAACGCAGATGCCCCGCCAAATCACACGCCTGAACCTCTTGCCCAGCACAGACATATCGGTCGAATAAGCCATTTTCGGGGGCATAGAGTGAGTCATGCGGGGAGGCGATCTCAACCTGCCGCGGCGGCGTTCCAATTCCAGAGCTGCCGTCTAGAAGCCCGAGTTCGGTTAGGCAGCGCATCAAACCTGTTTCTGCGGCATCTACAATTTCGGGTGTGATATTGCCTCCACCGCCTAGCTCGGTTGCGATCATAGGAACACCCGCGCGCTCTGCTGCTGCGTTGACTGAACGATTGTCATTATGTGCGCCCAATACCCAGATCAGCGGCAATCCGAACGTGCTGGCCAGATCAAGGTTCGCTTTGGTCAGCTTGGGGTCAGCACAGCGCGACGCCAGTGCGCAGGGTGCAAAGACCGAAGCCTTGCCGCCGGAATGCAGATCAATCACTGCATCAACACGTGGCAGCAGCACGGTTTCCACATAATGTGCTAACATTGCTGTCGGCCCGCCATCAGGATCACCCGGAAAGGCGCGGTTCAGGTTTTGTCCGTCCAGCGGAGATACGCGTGAGGAGCTGGCGACTGCCGGAGCGTTCAGGGCTGGTATCGTGATGATCTGCCCGGCAATCTGTGAGGGGTCCAGCCGCTCGGCTAGCCGCAATATTGCAGCGGGGCCTTCGAATTCATCACCATGAGTTCCACCTAGCAGCAGAACCGTCGGGCCGTCAGATCCGCGAAGACTGGCGATCGCAATGGGGTGATATCCCAGTGGCACGGTGTTGTCTGACCACTTCAGCATTAAATCCCCGGTCTGTTTGCCCGGAGAATCCAGATTGATGGTTGCATGCACTCTGCTGGGTTGCGTTTGTTTCGCCTCTGCCATGGCAGGTCCTTTGTTCAATATGCTCCCCCATATACCATAATATTTTTGCAAGTGAATTGGCATCTGAATAAATATGTGTGATATATTAGTTGAGCAGCGTGATTGATCCGTTTCGAGGAAGCAATATGACCATAGTTCTGGCAAAATCTGGAATCGAAAACATCAAGCCACATATGGTGGGTGCGCCGATAGAAGCCGGGCAACCTGCGACCGTGCTGTTGAATTCCAACGAAAGTGTTTTTGGACCCAGTCCCAATGCGCGTGCGGCGGCGCGCGCTGCCATGAGCGATATTGAGCGCTACCTAGAGAACCCTGATCGTGTTCTTGCGCCCGCTATCGCGCGGCATTTCGATCTGGACGAATCTTGGATAACAACGGGACAAGGTTCGGATGATTTGCTGGCCCGATTGGCCAGAGCCTATTTGGGGCCGGGCACCGAGCTGATCCGAAGCGCAAACGGATATCTAAAAGTTCCAAACTACGTTTACGCAAATGATGCCGATGTAATTTCAGTCGCTGATGACGGCTTCAAGCCCTCGGTTGATCGAATGATTGATGCCGTGACCAATCGAACGCGGATTGTATATCTTGCGAACCCGGAAAACCCCGCTGGAACCTATTTGAACGGATCTGAGGTGAGGCGGCTACACGCTGCGTTGCCCAAGGACGTGTTGCTGGTGATTGATGCGGCATACGAAGAATATGTCGACGCCGAAGACTATGAACCAGCGCACAAGCTGGTGGAAGAGGCCAGCAACGTTGTTATGTGCCGGACATTTTCTAAGATCTACGGCTTGGCCGGAGCGCGGGTAGGATGGGTGTTTGGCCCTCCGGATATCCTGGATAGTATTCGGCGTATTGCCTTGACCTTTCCCGTTGCTTCACCTTCGGCGGTTGCAGCGATTGCAGCGCTTGAAGATCGGGCGCACACACGCTTTGTGTTTGATGCCAATCAGCGTGGGCGCAAGTGGCTTTCGTCGGAAATGCAATCGCTGGGTTTGACGATAGTCCCAAGTCAGACCAATTTTCTTTTGGTCCATTTTCCAGATCCGGTGAAATCTGCCGAAGGGGTCGACCTCTTCTTGCGCCAGAATGGTATTGCAGTACGGCGTTTGGCCTCGGCTGCCTACAAGGATTATATTCGCATAACCATTGGGCGGTCCCATGAACTGCAAGCTGTGCGAGATGGTATAGCTGAATTTTTGAATGGGGCGGGCTAATGGGTGGATCACTTCAACCTGCCGCAAGTGCTCGGGATATTGCCTTTCCGTCGGGTGCTGGCATCATCGCCTGCATAAAGCAATCGGATATTCGGGAAATTGTTGCCTTGCCGGATATCGTCACAAGTGACGGCTTACTTTGGCCGATTTCAAAAGATCCCGATTTTCGCCTGACCCGCATCTGTAAAGAAGATGAGGGTGTTAGCATCTGTGGGGCGATGTCATACAACGGCACTCGGGCGTTATTGATGATGCAGCAAACCGGGTTGATGGATTCTCTGAACGCCATTCGGGCAATTGGCATGGACTATGAGTTGCCCATCGTCATGATGGTCGGATTGCAGGGAAAAGAGCCCGATGTGCAACCCGACCAATCAGCTTCATACGGGGTGCGGATTATCCAACCGGTGCTGGATGCGATGGAAATTTCTCACTCGCTGATCGAAGAGCCTGAAGATATTGATCATATTCCGCAAGCCGTCGATGCGGCATACAACGCGTCGTGCCCTCATGTATTCCTGATTGGACGGAGCCCGGAGGCAACATGATCATTGACCGTGATGATGGGCTTGCTGCGTTGATACCCCATGTGAATGAACGGGATATCGTTGTGGCCGTATATCAAAGCTGCTTTGATTGGCTGCAACTCAATCCTCGTGACCTGAACTATGTAGCGGTCGGAGCAATGGGTCAGGCCAGTTCACACGGTTTAGGTTTGGCGTTGGCCAATCCAGACAGGCGCGTGATTGTTTTGGATGGGGATGGCAGCCTGTTGATGAATCTGGGTTCTCTGGTCACGATAGCAAACTCAGGCGTAACAAATTTGTATCACTTCGTGGCGGCCAACCGGGTTTATGAGGTGAATGGCGCGCATCCGCTGCCCGGCGCTGATCGGGTAGATTTCGTTGGGTTTGCGCGTTCAGCCGGATATGCCGGGTCACAGGGTTTTCGCGAGCTGAAACTGTTTGCAGACGCGTTACCATATATTCTGAATACGCCGGGCCCTCAGTTTGTTTCGATGGAGATTCAGCCGGGCAAATCCTATCCACGTGACTATGACTATATTCACAGCGCAAAGGCGCGACAAAGCTTTCGGGATGCGCTCAATCGGAGCTAAGCGTGTCCTTCGCTATTTCGAGAAAGATATTTGCAACAGCGGATAGTGGTCTGTTGTTGGACCAGAAAAGCACTGTTTGAAAATTTAGCGGTGCAGCAAACGGCAGTACAGCGCATCCTGGAACGGTTTCGGAAAGGCCTTTGGACATTCCAACAATCGACACTCCAAGCCCTCGCGCGACAAGACGACAGACGCCATCCGTAGTTCGAGTTTCATATTTTAGGCTACGCGAAATCGATTTGGCATCGAAAAAGCGGTCAACCTCGAACCGGAAGCGAGATGAACCCATGTAGGATATAAAACTCTCATCCGCCAAATCTCGTGCGTGAATGACGGATTTGTCTTCCAGCCGGTGGCCCTTGGGCAAGACGCAGTATACATCGTCATCCGATAGCATCAGGCTGTTAAAAGATGGGTTAGACGGGACGCTGGACGTAATCCCAAAATCAAAACTCTGCGATACCAGCCATTCCACTGAGTCGTCATTGGCCTCAAATTCCAACCGCGCCATAGCCTCGGGGCAGGCCAATGCGAATAAGCTGATCAGATCAGGGGCCAGTTGCGTTGCGAAGGCTGGGGTGGTCACCAGGCTTAGCCGCGCGTGTCCAAAACTGCCGATCGCTGTTGCCGCCTGCTTGATATGTTCCATACCGCTGACGGCTTGGCGCACTTCCTGTACAAGCAGCCGCGCTTCGTCTGTAGGAATCAGAACCCTTCCTGAGCGTTGAAACAGAGCAAATCCGACTTCAGCCTCAAGATCTGCGATTAGCCGACTAACCGCAGGTTGCGAAATGCCCAGCATTGTCGCGGCTTCTGTTACAGATCCGGTCGATACCACGGATCGAAATGCATCGACCTGTCGAAAGGTAATTTTCATTCTCTAGGTCTTTTCACTCCGGGGTCACTTAGGCAAGGGTTCAGGCACGGTGACGCCAGCAGATGGTCATTACTGTGGCCGGGTTGAAACGGTAATGAACTCTATCTCGTCCGATAGGATTTCGTGTACTCCGTGTGGTAGTTTGGCGTCAAAGCTAAGCGTGTCACCTGTTGCCATAAGAAATTCTTCGGCACCGCAAATATACCGGGCACGCCCATTGATCATGTATATGAATACATGTCCCTCGTGTTGGTATTTGGGCATGGTGTTTTGGTCTTGCTTAGAAATACGGATGCGTGCGGATTGAAAGGACCCGCCCGGCCCGCTGTGCTTACCCAGTGTCAGGTAGTCATGTGCGTGGTCATGCGTAATCCGCCGCGACGGCAACCCTGTGCCTGCGGGAACATGATGAACGTCTGCCGTATGCTCGGAATGGCTGAACAACGCCATCAGAGATACCGACAAGGCATCGGCCAAAGCCTGCAATGTGCCAAGAGAAGGCGAAACGTGGCCGTTCTCGATTCTGCTGATCATCGCCGTCGACAGATTTGCCTGAGTTGCCAGTTCTGTGACGGTCAGGTTTCGCTCTTGCCGCAGTCTTTGCAGAGTGCGACCGATCTCTAGTTCAGTCTCAGATTTTTTGTCCTGCATCAGGTCACGTTGATCCCAAATATATGCATAAAGCAATTTGTGACCTGATTTTCAGGCGTGTAAAGTATGATCTACTCAAAAATTGAGCTGACTTTGATGAACTAGCTCGACCTGTGTGATCAAGGGCTGTTCTTCCCAGATTCATTTACGTAGTTAGAAAACGAATGGGTTTGTTATTTCCCTTTCCAGACCGGGTCGCGCTTCTCAGCGAAGGCCCTTGCGCCTTCAAGCTGATCTTCACTGGAGTAAAGTACATCTACCGTACGCAACTGCCGTTTGGTGATGCGGTTAATCGCATCCTGAAACTTGCTGTCTTCGGCTTCGCGCACAACTTCTTTGATCGCTGCATAGACAAGTGGTGGACCTGAGGCGAGCAGGCGTGCAAGCTCCCAAGCGCGATCCATGAGCTGATCGGAAGGCAAAATCTCATTGACCAATCCCCAGCGGTGGGCTTCTTCGGCATCGAACCAGCGACCTGTCAGAAGCAATTCCATTGCGACGTGATAGGGGATGCGTTTAGGCAGTTTGACGCTGGCGGCATCCGCGACGGTGCCAGACCTGATTTCAGGCAAGGCAAAGGTAGCGTGTTCTGCGGCCAGAATCATGTCAGCTGAAATCGCAAGTTCCAACCCACCCCCGCATGCAATTCCATTGACGGCGGCGATGACTGGCTTGTTGAGGTCGCGCAGTTCCTGAAGCCCCCCGAAACCACCCACACCATAATCCCCATCCACCGCGTCGCCGTCGGCGGCGGCTTTCAGGTCCCAGCCGGGGCAAAAAAACTTTTCGCCTGCACCAGTCAGAATGGCGACGCGCAAATCGGGGTCATCGCGAAACTCAGCAAAGACCTGCCCCATGACGCGGCTGGTGGCCAGATCGATGGCGTTGGCCTTAGGGCGGTCCAGAGTAACCTCAAGGATTGCGCCCTCGCGGCGGGTCTTGATCGGGTCCATATCTCAGGCCTTTCTGATTAGGGCATCCACTGCAACCGCGCGGGTCGGCGTGCAAAGAAGCGGGTTGATTTCGACCTCGCCGAGCGTATCGGCATTGTGCACGACATAGTTCTGAACGGCCAGAACAGCGGCAATGATCTCATCCATATCAGCCGCTGGTTGGCCGCGATAGCCGGCCAGAAGCGGGGCGATCTTTAGCGCGTCGAGCGCGCCACGAATATCATCGGGCGTCGTCGGTATCAGCAGCGAAGCGGTATCACGCAAGATCTCGGTCAGGACACCACCCGCGCCGAGGGTCAGAACAAACCCATGGGCGGGGTCGCGCACGACGCCGACCAGCAGTTCGGCCACGGTTCCCGAGATCATCTCTTCGATCAGGATCTCGTCGGTTCCGATTTCTGCGGCAACTTTCGGCACGTCAGAGGCCTGGACTCCCAGTCTCACGGCGGCGTGTTCGGACTTATGGGCAAGTCCAACGCCCTTGACGGCGAAAGGCGCGCTCATCTCGTGTGTCGCGCATTGGGCTTCTTCTGCGCTCCGAACCGAACGGTTCTGGGGCACACGCAGGCCATGTCCTGTAAGTGCCTGCTTGGCGTCCGCTTCGGTCAAAGTTCGTTTGGCTTCCAGGTCGCCTGGCAAGCAGATTGGTTCGTGCGAAGGCGCACTGATCTGACCCGCGGCCCGAGTAGCAGCGAGAGTTTCACTTAAGCCCATGAACGGAACCACTTCACCCGCCATCAAGGTTTGCGCGACATCCTCTGGCAGCAGCTCGGGCAAGGTCGCCGCCACAGCAAATCGTGCGCCGGTTTCTTCCCGCACCTTGAGTGCCGCGTTCGTTGCACAAGCCCAATCCGTCAAGTCGGTGGTTGGATAGTCGACGATCGAGATGGTCAGATCGATATCGTCCCCGGTCATCCCGGCCCAGGCGCTCGCCATTGCTGCTTCGTCGCGCCAGACATAGGTGTGATAGTCGAGCGGATTGTTCAGCGCGACCATCGGACCAAGCGCATCGCGCAATCGGGTTTCTTTATCTTCGCTCAGTTTGGGAAAGCTGAGGCCTGTGCCAACTGCCATATCCGCGATCAGGCTTGCCTCGCCTCCGGAACAGCTGATCGATGCAATGTTGGCTCCTGTTAACGGTCCGTAGCAGTGCAGCAATTTCAGCGTTTCTAAAAACTCTGGGAGAGACTTTAGTCGTGGGATGCCCAACCGGTTCAGCAAAGCCTGCGCGCCCGCGTCGCTGCCTGCCAGTGAAGCGGTATGTGACACAGTCGCTGCCTGCGCCTGTTCAGACGCACCAACCTTCAGCGCGATCAGGGGAACGCTTTTCTCAAAAGCCTTGGCGGCAAGGGCTTCCCATTCGCGGACATCCTTGAAGCCTTCGATATGCAGACCTACTGCAGTGACCCGCGGGTCATCGATCAGCGCTGCGGCGATCTCTGCCTGGCTGGTTTGTGCCATGTTTCCACAGGTCACCATATAGGCAATGGGCAAGGCACGGCGCTGCATGGTCAGGTTGATCGAGATGTTTGAGCTTTGGGTCAGAATGGCGACGCCGCGCTCAACGGGAACTGCTCCATGTTGGTCAGGCCATAACAGCGCCCCGTCCAACGCGTTGATAAAGCCATAACAGTTTGGCCCCAGAATGGGCATGGAACCAGCCACTTTGATCAACTCTGATTGCAAGTCTCCACCCGTATCATCCTCGGCCACAGCTTCCGAGAATCCGGATGCAAAGCAAACTGCACCACCGCTGCCCATTTCGGACAAAATCTGTACCGCCTCAATCGTGGCGTGTCGATTGATGCCCACAAAGGCGGCATCCGGGGCGGAGGGCAGGTCCTCAAGCCGCGCGTAGGCTTTGTGCTCCGCGAGTTCAGCCGCCTTGGGGTGGATGGGCCAGATGTCCCCAGCATACCCCATGAGTTGGGATTGCTGGATAACCTGCTGGCACCACGCACCACCTCCGATGACCGCTATGGATTTCGGGCGCAGAAGGCGAGAGATATCCTTGCTCATCTACGCCTCAGGCACCCAGAGGCCGTAGCAGATCACGGCTGATGATGTGGCGTTGAATTTCGCTCGTGCCGTCCCAGATTCGTTCGACCCGCGCATCCCTCCAGAACCGCTCGATCGGGAAATCGTCCATCAGCCCCATCCCGCCATAGATCTGTAGCGTGGTATCCGTCACCCGCGCCAGCATCTCCGAGGCGTAGACTTTGGCCGACGCAATCTCGCGGTTTGAGGGCAAGTCCTGATCCAGTCGCCATGCGGCCGAGAGTGTCAGCCAATCGGCGGCGTCGATCTCGGTGATCATATCGGCGATCTGGAAGCTAACACCCTGAAACTTGCCGATTGGTTGGCCAAACTGCTTGCGTTCAGCGGCGTAATTCAGTGCGTAATCAAAACAGCGCCGCGCCCGTCCGACCGAAAAGGCAGCAACCGTCAAGCGCGTCGCGTAAAGCCATTCGTTCATCACGGCGAAACCGCCATCAACCTCACCTAAAACCTGTGCGTCTGGCAGGCGGCAATTGTCGAAGTAAAGGATATAATTCTTGTAGCCCTTGTGGCTCACCGAATTGTACCCCTCGCGCACCTCAAAACCCGGCGTACCCCGATCCACAAGGAATGTGGTGATACGCTTTTTTGGACCTTTCGGGGTTTCATCCACACCTGTTGCGATGAACACGATGAAGAAATCAGCGTGTTCTGCGCCTGATATGAAGTGTTTCGAACCGTTTACGACCCAGTCGCCGCCATCGCGAACCGCCTGGCATTTCATACCTCGGACATCCGAACCCGCATCGGGTTCGGTCATCGCCAGCGCGTCCATTTTTTCACCACGTACAGCGGGCAACAGATAGCGTTCACGCTGCTCGTCATTGCACGCCATAAGAATGTTCTGCGGGCGACCAAAGAAATGGGTCAATGCCATGGACCCGCGACCCAGTTCGCGCTCAACCAGAGTGAAGTCGAGATGCGACAGACCTGCACCGCCCACTTCTTCAGGGAAGTTGCAGGCATAAAATCCCAGATCGATGCACTTCTGCTTGATCTGTTCGCCCAATTCGGGCGGGACTTGGCCGGTCCGTTCGACCTCGGCCTCATGCGGATAGATCTCATTCTCGACAAAACTGCGCACGGTCGAGACGATCATGTCCTGTTCTTCGGATAAGCCAAATTGCATAACGCGGTTCCCCTGATGCCTGATTGGGAATGAAACGGCATTGTCTGGGCCTATGACATGCACTAATCGTAGTTTATCATGCAGAGTTAGAAAAAATTGACTCAGACCTACAACTTTTTGCTGTTCGATGGTTTCTCGAACCTGTGCCTTGCCAACATGGTTGAGCCGCTGCGCGCCGCGAACACTTTGGCGGGGCAGAATCTCTATGCCTGGCAATTCTATTCGCCTGACGGTGCACCTGTGGAAAGTTCCAGTGGGTTGCAGGTGGCACCTCACGGTGCCATCGGGGCTGCAGTGGGCGATGCTCTGATCGTCATGCCGTCATATGGATATCTGGAGCATTCCGTTTCAAAAACGTTGCGCGCTTTGCGCCGTGCGTCAAGTCGACATTCTCGGCTGGCTGGCCTGGATACCGGAAGTTGGTTGCTTGCAGATGCAGGTCTGTTGAACGGGTATCGCGCAACCATTCACTGGGATGAATTATCGCGGTTCGAAGAGGCATTTCCAGACGTTGATGCCCTGCAAGAGCGCTTTGTGATCGACCGCAACCGGATCACCTGTTCCGGCGCTATGGCGGCTTATGATCTGGCCACGGCGCTGATCCTTGCGGACCATGGACCATTGCTGTCGATGGAGGTCGCGCATCTTCTAATGAACCGCGGTGAACCAAGCGCTGCTTCGCCACAGATGAAATCCGAAGACAGGCTTGTGAATAGGGTGCTGGGCGTCATGCAAGGCACATTGGATGCGCCGGTATTGATAAAGGATATCGCCCGCCAACTCGGGTGTTCTCAAAAGAAGATCGAAATCCGTGTTTTGGCCGAACTGGGTGTTACACCGCAGGCGCTCTATCGTCGCTTGCGTCTGAATCTGGCGCGCAAACTTGCGGTCGAGACCCAACAATCCGTGGCCGAAATCGCCAGCCGCTGCGGGTATGAAAACCCCAGTGCCATGACGCGTGCGTTCCGGGCTCAATTCGGGCAGACACCGACTGCCTATCGGAACGGCGGGTAGCTTCCGGATCAGCTACGCACGCGTGAGAGGTCTGGGTCATAAGGGGAAGGTGCAATCACCTCGGCGCTGATCATTTCTCCACACAGGTCAAGCTGCATTCGGCTGCCGGGTTCGGAAAATTCTGGATTCAAAAAGCCGTAAGCAAGGTTTAACCCTGTTCGGTGGCCCCAGTCACCTGACGTGATGGTACCAACAACCACGCCATCCAACATCAGCGAAGCGCCACCATGTGCAGGTGCGATGATTGTTTCGATTTTCAGGCTTACCAGTTTCTTTTGCGGACCGTTCTCAAGGCGTTTCTGTAACGCGTTTCGGCCAATGAAATCGCCTTTGGTCAATTTCACGAACCGATCCAAACCCGTCTCGAACGGATCAAATTCTGTCAGCAGATCAGCTTTCCAGTGCAAGAACCCTTTCTCCATCCGCATGGACTCGACGGCGCGAGCACCAAAGAGTTTCATGCCATGTGTCTCACCTGCTTTTCTGAGCGCCAGATAGGCCGCATACAGCGAGGCGTTCGGGACATGTATCTCGTAGGCCAATTCCCCTGAGAAGCTGATATTCAACACAGTTGCTGGCGCGAACCCGACAAAGCACTCGCGAACAGACAGCCAGGGGAAGGCTTCTCGTGACCAATCTCCTCGTGCACAATCGGACAGCACGTCGCGCGATTTGGGACCGGCCAGCACCAGTATGGTCTGATCATTGGTGAGCGAGCGAATTTGCACATCCTCGCCATCATGCAGATGCGCCTGCAACCAATCCATATCATGGTACTCGCTGGCGCCGGCGGACCCGTACCAGACCCGCGCCGGGCCGCGATCGCTGGCGGGCAAGTTGGTGATTGTGGCCTCGGCTTTGACCGTCCCGTGGTGGTTCAGCAGATAGCCAAGGCCGACCCGCCCTTCGCGGTTCGTCACCGCGCCGCACATCATCCGATCCAGAAACTCATGCCGGTCGGTTCCGGTGATTTCCAGCCGGTTGAAGCCGTTAACTTCGGCCAGCCCGACATTTTCCTGAAGGTTTCTGATTTCCGCCGCGACGACGTCAAATGTTTCATCAAAACTGAAACTCAGCGTTGGGTGAAAGTCAGGCGCAGGCTTGATGTAGTCGACCCGCTCCCAGCCGTTGACCACTGTAAATTCGGCCCCTTCTGCGGCCAGGATCGGGGTCAGCGGTGTGGTTTTGGCCGGGCGACCGGCAGGTCGGTGTTCGCGCGGGAAATGAAAGCGGAATTCATTCTGATAATCTTCGATGGCCTTCAGCGCAGTCAGCTCCACATTGGAGTGGCCAGTAAACCGGCGCGGATCAAGGCACCACGTGTCATAACAGGCCTCGCCATGAACGATCTGTTGGGCCAGCAGCCAGCCATGGCCACCCCCTTCGCCCAGACCTGCGCGCAGGCCAATGATACAGAAAGCGTTGCGCTTGCCGGGGATTGGCCCGACCAATGGCGCACCATCAATCGTGTAGGTGATCGGACCATTCACCACGGTGTGGATGCCGACCTCCATCAGTGCGGGCATCCGGGCAAACGCACCTTCCAGGACATCCGTCAGGCGGTCCAAATCGTCAGGGCACAACGCGTTGACAAAATTCGGATCAATCCCATCCATGCCCCAGGTTTTGCAATCCTGCTCATAGAAGCCGACCAGCAAACCGTTCTTTTCCTGACGGCAATAATAGTCACTGATCGGACAGCGGAGCAGGGGCATGCGATGACCTGCGTCGCGGATTGCCGCGATCTCTTCGGTCAGTAAATACTGATGCTCCATCGAAGCAACGGGGTGGTGTACACCCATCATCGCGCCCACTTCGTTGACCCGATAGCCGCAAGCGTTAACCACTATATCGCAATCAATATCGCCGTGCTCGGTGTGAACCGTCCACGTATCGTCCTTGTGCTGCGTCAGCCCGGTGACCGGAGTGTTGCGATAAACCTCGGCCCCGGCTTTGCGCGCGCGGCGAGCCAGAGCTTGGCACAGCTGTGCCGGATCGATGTCGCCATCAAGCGGATCCCACAGCCCACCCAATAGGTTATCAGTCGAGATCAGCGGGTGGCGGCGGGCGCACTCCTCTGCATCTATGACCTCAAAATGCACATCCATTCCGCGCGCCATCGAAGCAAAGTGGCGATACCCCTGCATCTGCTCCGGCGTGTTGGCTAGCCTGATACCGCCGTCGCCATGATGGTAGTTGATCGGGTAGTCTGGATCCTCGGCCAATTCCCCGTACAGATTGATCGAGTGCGTTTTCAGTCCAACCATAGTCTGATTCATGCCAAAATTGGTCACCTGCGCAGCCGAATGCCAGGTTGTGCCGCTGGTTAGTTCGTTGCGTTCTACCAGTACTACGTCAGTCCAACCCTCTTGGGTCAGATGATACAGTGTCGAACACCCAGCGATACCGCCGCCAATGACAACAACCTTGGTACGCGATTTCATGGCATCAACCTCCGGCTCGTTTTTTTTGGGATTAGCGCGATCTGCGGTGTGGATCACAAGCGCTGCGACCTTTTTGATCACAAAATCGGAAATAAAAAAGCAAAATATCGCAATAAACTGCATGTGATCAACATAAGTGACCAGCATTATGTTGAATCGCTCAACCTCATGCACCCCGAGGATCACATGGGCTTTTTCACTAACGATATGGTGCAGGGCACGAAGCGCATTTCCTCCGCCAAGGAGCGAGATAACCTCTTTCGTCCGCTCGCAGACCGGGGCGATCCAAGGCATGGGCAGAGAGCGGAGCATTATAGGCCCGAATGCGAGCACCCAGGGGCGTAAGAGATTTGCAGGCCATTCTCACCGCTTGCCTATCCGTCGATCAGGATGGGCATATCCGGGAACAAACTAATATCTCTAAAGAGCTAAGGTCGGTTTTATTCAATCAATTTGAAACTGTCTGCCAGCCAAGGGATCTCCGCGCACAGCGGGGCGATGATACGGTTGCTGATCAGTGATCGTGTTTTATCCTCCACCAATTCTACAACGGATCTGGAGCAATCTGGCGTCGTGACCAGCGCCAGAGTGCGCGCAAAGCTTTTACCTGGAAACGGGTGCATACGCAGGTCGGCTTGAAACCGTTTCGCCCGCGAATACAGCAGTGGGGTTGTAATGGTCCAACCAGCACCGGCTGACACCATCGACATCAGCGTCTGGTTATTGCTGCATTCAAATCTGTGAGAGGCTGATATCCCTATCCGCCGTAGTTGAGCTTCTATCTGACGCGCGATGTAAAGGTTGCTGGAAAACCTCAGGAACGGAAGTTTAGTGCGGCCTTTGACAATATCGCTCAAAGGCGCCTCGTTGGCCCTGGGCAATATGATGACAAATGGATCACTTAGAAGCGGACGATCTTGCAGATCACGTAACCTTTCACTGGGTGTGGTGGATATTCCCAGGTCCAACTGTCGATCTCGCAACATCTCGATAATCGAATGGCTGGAATCTGTGTGATACATGAAATTGCAGGCAGGCATGCTCGATGACAGGTAAACGGCCAGTTCCGGTATAATGTCGCTGTCAAAATCTTCGATGGTCCCCAATCGAAGATGGCTGGCTTCGGATACGCTTCCTGCCGACGCCTCAGCCTTTGCTATCCGGATCAACTGTAATGCATCGTCAATGTTTCGTAGAAAAGCCTTTCCTTTTGGGGTCAGAACCATTGGTCTGCGCGAGTGATTGAACAGTTCAACCCCCAGATGGTCTTCGAGACTACGCAGATGGTGCGACACTGTGCTGACAGTAAGACCTGTTTCTTTCGCCGCTGCTTGCAGCGATCCTTTTTGAGCGCAAATCTGAAACAGTTCCAACCATTTGAGACTAAGATCTTTGGGGGCAGATTGGCGCGGCATTCTAAATCCTATGGATACAGGCATACCTGCAAATAATTAAGCGGCTCATGCGAACATTGATATCAATTTATCAAAATCCGGCACCCGTTTCTCTAATACCAAACGCTGATTTGAAAATCTGCAATGCGACTTGCAATTGGTCTGCCCTGCCAAATACATTTGTACTTCGACGCCAGACGCTAGATGTCGTATCGCCACCATTGTTTGCCTCGTTTGTGCTTGAATTTCATAGAATTTGGACGTTAAACAGGCCGATGCAGCAGAAAGACCGCACCGCATGGCAATACTAGTATTTCTTACTCAACTGGCCGGAGCCACAATGCTCTTGCTGTTTGCGGTTCGAATGGTCCGAACAGGGATCGAGCGGAGTTACGGCGCCTCTTTCCAGCGTGTGCTGACACGAAACAACAGCATGATGGGTTCCAGCCTGACGGGGATGCTTTTGGCAGTTGTTCTACAGAGCTCGGCTGCTGTGGCGCTGCTGGCCTCAGGGTTCGCGGCGGGCGGATATCTGGCTTTTCCGGCGGGTCTGGCAATTGTT
Source organism: Ruegeria sp. AN6 (assembly GCF_056540425.1). NCBI lineage: Bacteria > Pseudomonadati > Pseudomonadota > Alphaproteobacteria > Rhodobacterales > Roseobacteraceae > Ruegeria > Ruegeria sp. AN6. Next base: position 159,607 of record NZ_JBQFWR010000005.1, on the reverse strand, counting down.
TTGGGGGGTGACCTTGGTTCCGCCCTTGTGATTCAGATACTGTCATTCCGTCTTGACTGGCTCGTACCGCTACTATTGGCCATCGGTGGTTGGTTATTTGTCAAAACCGAACGAAAGCGGCCACGTCAGATCGGTCGAATTCTGATGGGTGTCGCCTTTATTTTGATTTCTCTGCGGTTTTTGCGTGAAGCAATGGACCCGATCCGGGACAGCGCGTTCTTACCTGCGATTGCTGACTATCTCGTGCGCGATTATGTGACTGCATTCATTGTCGGTGGTGCGCTGGCCTTTGTCATGCACAGTTCAGTTGCAGCCATTTTGATGTGCGTAACGCTGGTCCAGATAGGTGCATTGCCGTTCTCTGCTGGATTGTCTTTGGTGCTAGGCGCAAATTTGGGCAGCGCGCTCATACCAGTATGGTTGACGCGTGGGATGGATATACGTGCCCGGCGCATTCCTTACGCAAATCTTGCGCTTCGCGGGGTCTGGGCCGTGCTATGCCTGTTTGCCGCGAACTTGGCTTTGCGCGCTGGGATGATCAGCAGCGACTATCAGGGACAGATGCTGGTCAATGCGCATTTGGCGTTCAATGCTTCGCTCCTGATCTTGTCTTTACCCTTCTGCGGAATGTTGCAGGCTCCGTTCATGCGGCTGCTACCGGATGAAATACCAGTCGTAGAAGCCAACCCGCTCGCTCGGCCCGCAAGCGCCCTTGATCCACAAGTGGCGGGGTCTCCAACCCTGGCGATCTCGGCCCTCAAACGCGAGCTGGTTCGAATGGCTGATCTTGTGCAGTTGATGTTCAGCCCCTTGCTGGGGCTCTACCGATCTGGTGAACCCGAGCAGATCAAGGCAATTCAGGCTATAGATCAGGATGTTAACCAATGCTTGACAGATATCCGGGCATTTGTCGCAGCATTGCCTGCGGACAAGATGGATTCGAAAAACTCTGATGCAGCCCGCGATATGCTGGAATATGCAGTCCGGTTGGAAACAGCAGGCGACGTTGTCGCAAAACGCCTGACGGTGCTGGCCGGTGAATTGCGGGAAACAGGGAAGCAGTTTTCGCCAGAGGGATGGTCGGAAGTGCAACAGATGCACGAGAAAATACTGGCCAATCTGAAACTGGCGACAAACGTCATAATTTCGGAAGATCTGGAAAGTGCACGGCTTCTGAACTTGGAAAAGACTGAGATCAAGCGTGCCGAACGTGACAGCAGAAAACGTCATTTCCGCCGTTTGCAAAATGGCATGGCAGAAAGCTTCGAAACCAGCGATGTGCATCTCGAGACCCTACGGGCGCTTCGTGAATTCAATAGTCATATCGCCGCTATTTCGACGCCGATCCTCTACTCCAGCGGTCAGTTGCTTGAGACAAGGTTGATCGAAGAATTGCCCCCCCGTGAGCAAGAGGCTGAAACCTAGCGGGTACATGACGGCTGCAACGTCTGCCGTGCTGAAACATCCGTCGGCTAAGCTCGTATGACGAGGCGTTTACAATTCGGCCGGAGTGGGGATTGTTCGGAAATCATCTTCCAACCACTGGAACCGCGATATCATAGGTTCGGTGACGTGTTGACGGATCAGCTTTTGCAATACGTTGTGGATCAACCGGGTCGTCGATGACGGATATACATCCGTTGTAAATAACGACACGGTGCGGGCAAAACTTTTGCCGGGAAAAGGCATCGCCCGCGTGTTTTTGTGGAAGCGACGCGCACGATAGTAGCTGGCGGCGGTTGTGATGGTCCAACCACTGCCTCCTGCGACCAACCCGATAATGGATTGATTGCACTCAAGTTCGAAGCGGTTGGGTAAAATTATCTTGCTGCGCGTAAGCTGCATCTCAATAAGCTTGCCGATGGCGAGATCCCGCGAGTATCGCAGAAACGGCAGAGTACTATCCGGGTTTGCAAGGTCTTCAACCGGACCGTCAAAGGTGGGTGGAATTATTACGATGAAGGGATCACGAAGTAGGGGAAACTCTTTCAGCCCCTCGACATGGTAGGAAGGTCGAGTTGCGACACCAGCATCCAAACCCTGCGATTGAAGCTTGTCGATGATCTCGTGGCTTTGGCGCGTAAAGTGGCGAAAGCTGCATCGCGGCAGCCGAGCCGAAAGAAGAGTAAACAAATCGGGCGCAACACGGCTGTCGAAATCATCTATCAAACCCAAACGCAAATCAGTTGCATGCTGCCAACTGCCCGAGCGCAGCTCAGCCTCTCCACGTTTCAGAGCCATCAGGCCTTCGTGGACATGTCGGGAGAACACTGTGCCAGCAGGCGTTAATCCCATCGGTCGGCGGCTGTGATCCACCAGTTCCACGTCCAGAGCCCGTTCAAGGCTGCGCAGATGATTTGAAACCGTGCTGATTGACAAACCGGTTTCAACAGACACCTTTTGGATCGACCCCAATTTCGAGACCAGTTGAAAGATTTCAAGCCATCTGAGGCTAAGTGATTTTTTGGTCACTGCAGGCCCTTCCAAAGAACTATTTATCAAAAGCGAAACAAAGTTACGGTTTTTTCGCAACATGTTTTTTGATTTACGAAATTGAGCCTTACCGACTATGGTTTCTCTTACTGATCCGTAGTCGACCATCGGAAATGGTCGAACTGACGGAACCAGCAGGGAGAAAATAATCGAAATGATCAAAAAATATCTGCTTACAACGGCCTATGCCGGGATTGCCGCTGTAACCGCCTCACAAGCCGCAGCGCTTGATGAAATAACGGTTGCGTACTTTTTGGAATGGCCGATGCCGTTCCAGTATGCGAAAGCAAACGGGACCTATGAAGACGAGATGGGGGTCAAGATCAATTGGGTGTCCTTCGACACGGGCACTGCAATGTCTGCCGCCATGGCTTCAGGCGACGTTCAGATCGCGGTCAGCCAGGGTGTACCGCCTTTTGTCGTAGCCACGTCTGCCGGTCAGGATCTGCAGGCCGTGGATGTCGCGGTAAGCTATTCGGACAATGACAATTGTGTCGTCGCTGAAGCGCTTGAAATCGACAAGACAAATGCAGGTGAGCTGAATGGCAAGAAGGTTGGCGTTCCGATTGGGACCGCCGCGCATTATGGCTTCTTGTCACAGATGGACCATTTTGGCGTCGATCTAAGCTCGCTGGAAATAGTCGATATGGCTCCTGCCGATGGGGCAGCCGCCTTTGCGCAAGGCAACCTGGACATGGTATGCGGCTGGGGTGGTGCGCTGCGGCGCATGACCGAGCACGGCAATATCTTGCTGACTGGTGCTGAGAAGGAAGAGCTTGGCATTCTTGTTTTCGATGTGACCAGTGCTCCGTCTTCCTTCATCGAAGAAGAACCGGAACTGCTCTCGAAGTTTCTCAAAGTGACCGCAGACGCCAATGCGCAATGGGCCGCTGGGGACAACAAGGATGATATGTTGGCAGTCATCGCCAAGGATGCAGGTATGGATCCAAGCGATGCTGCAGCAACGATCGCTACATTCAGTTTCCCGACAGCCGAAGAGCAATTGTCGGACAAATGGCTAGGTGGTGGTGCTCAAGACTTTATGAAGGGCGTCGCAAACGTCTTTGTATCAGCGGGTAGCATCGATTCCGCGCTGGATTCCTATGAAGGTGCTGTGAATGCAGATCCGCTGAGCTCAGCCTCAAACTGAGATCGGGACGAACATTCGACAACTAAAATAATGCAGATCGCTGGGGACTGGTCCGGTTGCGGGCCGGTCCCCAGATGCAACAGCAGGAAGGAAACAGAATGCCTGAATTGGACATCGTAGACCTGTCCATGCGTTTTGACTTGCCTAACGGTACTTCAGTGCAGGCGCTCCAGGACGTATCGCTTAGTCTGAAAGAAGGTGAACTGGTCTCGGTTCTTGGCCCATCAGGATGCGGCAAGACAACTTTGCTGAACATTGTTGCGGGCTTTCTTGCGCCGACCTCAGGGCGCATTGAGCTGAATGGGCATTTGGTCAAAGGTCCGGATGCGGAACGCGGAATGGTTTTTCAAAAAGGCGCCCTATTCGAGTGGATGAACGTGCGCGAGAATGTGGATTTCGGTCCACGTATGAAGGGCATGCCAAAAGCGGAACGAGACAAGATATCGGATCATTTGCTTGAGGTCGTGGGCCTACAGGATTTCAAAGAAAAGGCTGTTTACGAATTGTCTGGGGGTATGCAGCAGCGTGTCGCACTGGCGCGATGCCTGGCAAACGAGCCCGATGTGATCCTGATGGATGAACCGCTTGGTGCTTTGGACGCGTTGACACGTGAAAAAATGCAGGGCCTGGTTCTGAAGCTATGGAAAGAAACTGGTAAGACAATCATTCTGATCACCCACTCGGTGGAAGAAGCCCTGTTGTTGGGTGAGCGGCTGATCGTTATGGCCCCGCGCCCTGGACGAATTCACAAGGAATATAATCTACCATTTGCCGAACGAGGTGTGAACGCTGATCTTCGTGACGTGAAAAAGTCCGAGGGCTTTGCGGAAACGCGCGACGAAATCCTTTCGATGATTTGGGAAATGGAAGAGGAAATCATGGGCCGGACGGAGCAAGCATCATGATGGTACTTCTTTTTTATATCGGCCTGTTCGGCGGCGCATTTCTGATCGTGCATCTGCTGCGCAGGGGTTTGCAAAGCCGTCAGGACTTTACGAGCCTCAAAACTGTGACGTTTGGCGATGAAAGTGCTGTACGCGCAGACCGGGCAGCGTCGATTATCTCGATCCTTGTGATCTTTGTGATTTGGGCCGCGTTTACCGGTTCAAAACTGCTGCCCATCCATGTCCCTGGCCCCTTTGTCGGGGATTTGCAGTTTACGTACACAGTCGAAGACGCAAACGGCAACACAGATGATGCCACGATCTATGTAAAGGTTCCCCCTTTTGGAGAGGAGGCGGAGAGCTTTGAAGTTGGGCCTGGTGATGGCTTTGCCAAGGATGTCGCCTTTGTCGCGCCCAGCGGTCGTTCCTCGACCATCTTGTTCGACAAAAATGATGAGGTGAAGCGCAAAGATGGCGCGAAGATCATCGCCATCAATGGCACGGCGATTGGTGAGGATGGTTCTGTTAGCGTGGGCGATGGCACAGTATCACTAACCGGAAAAGGCGCGATCAGCTTCACTCCGGCGCAGGGTATGCAGATGAACCCGATCTGGTTGCCGGCACCCGAAACTGTTGTCGCGCGCTTCTTCGAGATCGCCAGCGAAGGCTATCAGAACTTCTCGCTTTGGCAGCATCTTGGTTGGTCGTTGTTGCGGGTTATCGCGGGCTTTGTCGCCGGAGCGCTCATCGGCATTCCGCTCGGATACGCCATGGGATTGTCTGGCTGGTTCCGGGGCTGGTTTGACCCAATCGTAGAGTTCATGCGTCCGGTTCCGCCATTGGCGCTGATCCCGTTGGTCATCATCTGGTTTGGCATCTGGGAGACCGGCAAGATCGTCCTGCTGTTCCTAGCGGCGCTTTGGATCATGACTATTGCTGCACGTGCAGGTGTGTCTGGTGTGAACATCTCAAAAATCCACGCGGCGTACTCGCTGGGGGCGTCGAAGTGGCAGATCATGCGCCACGTGATTGTGCCCAACTCGTTGCCCGAGATTTTCACCGGCGCACGTGTCGCCATGGGTGTATGCTGGGGTACTGTTGTGGCGGCCGAACTTGTCGCGGCACAGAAAGGGGCTGGTATGATGATCATCGCGGCCTCGAAATTCCAGCTGACGGATATTGTCATCATGGGCATCGTGCTGATCGGCATCATCGGCTATGGCATCGATATCCTGATGCGCAAGGCTGAAAACTGGCTGGTTCCGTGGAAAGGCCGGAGCTGACCTTCATCACCGAAGTCAGCTTTTTGCTGAATTAACAACTAAGCTGCCTCCGAATAATATTGGGGGCAGCTCTTTATTTGAAGCTAGTCTCTTGCCTCGTGTTGGTTGGCAGCAAAGCACTTCTTTGTTTCCATATCCAAAGAAAGTCCGATGTTAGATAGCGTGAGGATCTAGCTGCGCGCTCTCAGGGGAGTAAAATGTGGCAAGCACTTCATGGCGTATTGCGATATCGGTGTCGGGATATTGGCGGACGCCGATGCACGGTTTCTGGATGGTCTGATCTCAAGGCTGAAGAGAGTCTTGACCAATTGGTTAACGGGTGAGGCCGCACCAATCATACTTGGCTGGATCATGTTGGTGCTCTGTCGCTTCGGCTGATCAGGTTCTCAGCGTCGCCAGCGTGCCTGCGGGCACAATCTGTCTCATTTCGTATAGCTCAAATCTTGCGACAAGATATTTGTAGAGGAACTAAGTTGATCCGCAGATAGCTATCTGCTTGGGCAAGACCTGACCGTGTTGCAGTCAAACTGCCAAATTCACTGCGTTTGAAGGGGCATAATATTCGCTGAAGGGTGACCTCAAGATGTTTTTCATCACTTCCGGCGTCTGTCCAAAATTAGAGGTCCTGCGCCCAGGGTGGGTTTGCCCCGGCGCGCGATACGGTCACCGCGGCAACTTTTGCCCCAAACTCCAGCGCTTCGCGCAAACTTTTTGACGGCAAGGCGCGCAGGGATGGCTTATCTAATTGAGACGCGTGATTTAGTGCGGCCAGCACGCCCGCATTGAACGTATCTCCGGCACCGACGGTATCGACGACTTTAACCTTCTGAACTGGCACCGAGACCTCAGTTCCATCCGCGAGATAGCCGGATGCACCGTCGCCCCCTTTGGTCACGATCACAACAGCAGGACCGGCCTGAAGCAGCAGTGGGACTTTCTCGGCATGGCTTTCGGGGCCGGGGATAATCCAATCAAGATCCTCGTCTGATACCTTAATTATGTCAGTCTTGGCTATCATGTGGTTCAGCCGGGTCCGGTATCGGGTCTGATCCTTAATGAATCCCGGGCGAATGTTCGGGTCCAGCATTACCGCACGCTCTGCGCCATGGCGTTCAAGCAAGGCAGCGTAGGCATCGGCGCAGGGTTCGCAGGCCAGACTGATCCCGCCAAAATACAATGCCGAGACGCCCGGTAGTTTATCAGGCATATCTTCTGGCCTCAGCATTCGCCCGGCAGAATTCTCATCAACAAAACTGTAGGTGGCATGCCCGTCTTTCAACTGCACAAAAGCCAGCGTCGTTGGACGATCCGAGCGAACAGCATGTGTAGTTGTGACGTGGCTGATTTGTAGGGCGGCTATTAGTTGTTCCCCGAACATATCCGTTGACAGACCTGTCAATAGACCCGTCGAGACACCCAAGCGCCCCAACGCGACCGCGGTATTGAAGATGGCTCCGCCTGAGTGAGGAACAAAACCCTTTGCACCCGAAACCGTTGGTTCTGCGATCATGTCGATCAGAGCTTCTCCGCAGCACAGGATCATCCTGCAGTCCTTCGTTGTTCAGAAAAGGCGTGGTTAGTTTAACGTGCGAGCGCATTCTTACAGAAATTGTTAGCGCCAACAATGCCAAATTCATCCTGTTCCGAAACATACAAGTTCATCGCTTTACGCAAATCATCGAAACGTCCGCCAGCGTTAAATGCACGTAGAAAATCCTGACCGAACAACCAACGGTTCTTTTCAGCCACCCCTCCAACTAGAAACACCCCACCTGTAGGCGTCAGGGCGACGGCAAGGTCTCCCATAAGTGCACCTAGATGTTCAGTAAACATACGAGCGGCTTTTACCGCGCAGGCATCAGAGCCATCTTGCGCATCCTGAAGAATGTCTTTTGCCGAACGCATGGTGACATTGAGCTGACCCTCAGTCATCCCAATCGCCTGATAAAGCACCGGCAGCCCGGTGCCGCTTAGAAACATCTCGGCTTCGATGGCCAGCGTATCACTGAAGAAACACTCTGGTACGATCTGACGTGCGGCGTTAAAAACCTCGACCTCATCCAGATGGCGCGGCGATAGACCCATATGCCCCCCCTCGCCAGACAAAGTGTGAAAATGACCCTCGGAGTAGAGCAGGGCGCCTACGCCCAATCCTGTCCCCGGCCCGACGACCAAGCGCGTCCCTAGAGGCGGTGACGCCTCACCCTGCAGAACTTCGACATCATTCTGGGTAATTTCGGCAACTGACCAAGCGGCTGCTGTGAAATCGTTTATGACATAGGTGTGGTGCGCGCCTGTGGCTTTGGCCAGAGCGCCCTCAGAGAGATCGAGATTGGCGTTGGTCAGACGAATTGTGCCATTCTTAACGGGTCCTGCACCTGCGGCGACAACCGCGCGCGGCTGGGTGCCAACTTCGTCACATAATTCATGAAGCGCCTCCTGCAGATCGCTGACGGTCCCGGTGGGGTGCTTGCGAAGATCAGTCAGTTCCCCCTCAGTCACGACGCCAAGTCTTGTATTGGTGCCACCGATATCGGCAACAAGGTTCCAATGCGCGTGCAGCCCTCCTTTGGGGCGAACCCATGGCGCAGGCTGGCTGCCAACATTCAGGAGTAGCTGAAGCGCATCGGCTGTGCTGCTACTCTCGCATTCAAAGAAAGCCCCTTGAATCAAGCTGCCCTGTTTCAGAGCGATGTGTATCGCATCCAATCCATAGGTCAGGTCTGAAGCATCATTCGAAGCCACATTGATAAAAACCGGCAATGGCTTTTTGTGTTCAGGAATTATGTTCAGCACGGTGTCAACATCGACGTCCTGACTTACTGTCACGCTGAGCCAGTCAATCGGTTCTGCGATGGTTGCGAAATCATCTGACCAGTTGTCGGGAAGGTAGTTCTCCACTCGGTCCAGCAGCACCTCGGGGTACTTCGCGTTCAGAATTGAATCGAGCAAGACTGGTTCAAGCTCTGCGCCTAGGTTGGTCAAACCATAGCTGCGCATTTCTTGACGAGCAGCGCCTTGAGCAAGAAGTTGATGGTGCAGACTGCGCGCTTCGATGCGTGGGCTGTCTTGGTTTTTTGTCCTCAGGCACGATGTTGAGACCTTGAATAGGCGATCGCCCATCCGCGCCACGATTGTTTCAGCAAAATCCGAGAAATATGCGGCTATTTCTCGATTGCACCAGCCGCCAATGTCTTCCAGTGCTGGGGGTAACTCTGAATGATCTAGCACCACACATGGCCGGAGGTTCAGAGACAGAATTTGATCGATCCGCTGTTCGCACCGATCCAACGCATCAGTATCAGGTGTGCGACCATCTGGCAGGATATCAATCCAACGGATCGACATGCGGTACATATCCAACCCTGTGACCATTTCAGCAGGGGCATTCGCCCCAAATAGAAAGCCATCGGGAAAGTCTGAACGGGTGTATTTCATTGTCGCAACCTGTTGGAGCCATGACCTGTGTCATGCCCTGTATCAGGTTATGTTAGCGGTATCTATATTAACGTTGATATGAGCCGTTTTTCCTGAACAGGACATCACAACCTTCGATCTGAAGGCCGTTCCACGAAACCGGATGCGCATTGTAATTAATCAATACCTCATGCGACTGCGTCTCGCGCCGTCGTAGTCCAGCAGGCATTGGGTGGAGCACAAGATTGGTGTCCTGAGCAGCCATCGTAACGACCCGATCCCAAAGCACCTCATCCGGGAATCCGGCCAGATACCAAAGCCCCGCTTCACCGTGCAGGGCAGGGGTGCCATCGGTGAATGCTAGCAGGGTCTTGGCTTCACCCGACAAACGTTCAACCCAATGTTCCGACTTGCCACCCCCGTCGACGGTGCGGACCACACTGGGTGGTAGCGTTTCGATCAGGTTAACATGAGTATCAAGATAGTTGAGGCCGGGACGCCCCTCGCGAGGGATTTGAAAGTCTTCCGTGATTGCTCCGCTACGCGGACCCAGAATGGCCAGATCACAACCCTGTATCAGTCGCTGTTCCAGATCGCCCAGTACAGCCACGCCCGGCGCGAGGATCAGGTTGTAGTGCTTTTCGCCGACCATAGACGGAGAAAGAAAGTCCACTGACAATCCGGCGCGTCGCAATGCGCGGTAGGCTGAGAACACCAACTTGAAATAGTCGAACCCGGCACCCTGAGGCTGCGTAGCCCATGCCCAGTCCGACGCATAGTCGAACACAATCGCTACAGGCGCGCGTGCCGGCTGGACCTCGCCCAGTGCGGCCAGATCGACGGCAGTTTGGCGCGCCTCGGCCAATCCGGGTGCGTCGCGGCCGTTTGTGGTCAACAGGCCAGCATGCATCTGTTCCTGACCGAACGGTGCTTGTCGCCAGCGGAAGTAGCTAACAACTTCGGCCCCGTGTGCCACGGCCTCAAGCGACCACAGGCGCACCATGCCGGGCAGGGGGGCTGGGTTGTATGGGGCCCAATTTACCGGCCCCGGTTGTTGCTCCATCACCCACCAGCGGCCATGACCGACAGCGCGGTAGAGGTCGTGGTGAAAGGCTTGCATGTCGGGATCGCCCTGCTGCAGAAACGCGGTTTTGTGCGCGTCATCCGCTTCCAGACGATCCGAAAGGAAGCCAATCGGATAGCTGTCCCATGTGGCGATATCGAGATCATTCCCGACATCGAAATGATCGAATTCCAGCACGCGGCCCATATAGTTGTGCAGCAATGGTGCATCCGTCAGCGGGCGTAGCGCGTCGACCTGGGCTTTGTTGAACGCCACCACCTGATCCGAACTGAACCTGCGAAATGCCAGTACATGCGCTGGGTTGGGCTCGGTCACGGTTTGGTTCGGCAACTCGATCTGATCGAAGCTATTATACTCCATCGACCAGAACACATTGCCCCATGCTGCGTTCAGTGCCTCGATCGAGCTGTAGCGGTCCGCGAGCCAGCGGCGAAACGCTTTCAAAGCGGCGTCGCTGTAGCTGATTGTCGTATCGTGACAGCCATACTCGTTGTCGATCTGCCACGCCGCGATATGCGGGTTGCGGCCATAACGCTGACCTATAATCTGCGCGATCCGCGTGCATTCGTTGATATAGCCTGCATGACTAAAACAATAGTGTCGGCGCGAGCCAAATTTGCGCGGATCGTCATTGGCGTCCATGGCCAGCATGTCGGGATACTTATCCAGCATCCAACGTGGCGGAGTTGCCGTCGGTGTGCCCAGCACAATCTTCAAGCCCGCAGCGCCCAGGGTTTCAATCGCGCGATCCAACCAGCCAAACTGTAGATCGCCCGGAGTGGGCTCCATCCGGCTCCAAGCAAATTCTCCGATCCTGACCCAGGTCAGGCCGGTCTCGATCATGCGTGCCGCGTCTTTGGCCCAATTCTCTTCGGGCCAGTGTTCAGGGTAATAGCAGACGCCAAGTTCTGGCTTCATATGATAACTCTGTGCTCCGCTTGACCTTCGCCAACATTTGCGGCGGCGAGGGTCATGCCGTTTGCTGGTGTTTTTGTCAGTGTGTCGGCTTCAAGCCCTTGTCGGGCGGAGGTGCAAAACAACGTTGTCAGATCGTTGCCACCAAAACTCGGGCACGACGTGTGTTTGGCGTTGAAATGGACTGATTTCAAGAATTGACCGGCTGGCGTATAGGCCGCGACTCGGCTTGCACCCCATTGAGCGATCCAGATATTGCCGGTGCTATCGACAACAGCCCCATCCGGGTTCAAGCCGTCGCTTTGCAGGTCAAGGAACACGGCGGCTTCGCCCATGGGCCAGCCAGTCTCCGCATCCAGTTCCCAGCGCATGACCTGTTTGGTCAAAGTATCGCTGTAATAGGCACAGGCGCGGTCAGGCGCGAAACAGATCGCGTTCGAAATCGTCACATCCCGAACCAATGGCCTTAGCTCACCTTTCCAATACCGGTAAATCGATCCGGCGCCCGTTTCAGCATTCTTGCCCATGGTGCCAATCCAGAACCCGCCCCAAGGATCGGCGCGGCCGTCATTAGATCGTGTCACCGGGTTGTAGGCCTCAATCGGAACAATCAAATCCTTGGCGTGGCTACCCAGCTCAAATCGCCACAGACCTGTCTCTGATGCGATCAGCAGGGTTTCGTTGTCGACCCAACCAGCGGCGGAGACATGTTCTTCAAATTCCCAGACCCGAGCTTGGTCGCCTTCTCTGGACATCAGGCGATTGCTAAGAATGTCAAACCAGAAAAGCTGTTTTCGCTCCGGGTGCCACAATGGTCCTTCACCCAATTCGCAGGGGCGATCATCGTAAACGTGGCTCATTTCGTTGACTCGTCATAGGCTGCCACGATCTGCTGGGCGTGGTCTGATACTTCAGCAACAGACATGCCAGGCTTGTAAAGCGCTGAGCCAATCCCGAAGCCATCGGCACTGGCCTTGATCCATTGATCAAAATTCTCTGGGCCCGCGCCACCGACGGCATATACCTGCGTGCCAGGTGGTAGTATGGCCCGCATTGCGGCCAAGCCTGAGGGGCCAGCCATCGACCCGGGGAACAATTTCAACCCAGTTGCTCCAGCTTGTAGGGCCGTGAAAGCTTCGGTCGGGGTGAAAACGCCTGGCCAGCTTTGCAATTCAAGTGCAATAGCACGTTGGACTACCGATACATCGCAGTTCGGTGAAACGATAAGTTTGCCGCCAGCGTCCGCTACCGCATCAACCTGATCAGGGGTAAGCACAGTTCCTGCGCCAATAAGTGCCCGATCACCGATATCCGAGGCTAGGATACGGATGCTTTCCAGAGGATCGGGTGAATTCAGCGGTACTTCGATCCGGTCAATACCCGCTTGCACCAACGCGTGCCCGACAGGCCCCGCCTCATCAGGTGTCAGCCCGCGCAAGATGGCGATTATGGGACGGCTCATGCGGTTTGCCTCGTGAGTGTGCGGGCCTGTGCCAGCCCCGCAAGTGTTGTCGCGGTTGCGTCAACGGTTTCGACCAATGCGCCTTGTTGCTGTAGTGCGGTGGCGTAGGCCTTGGTTAGACTTTCTGATCCGATGACTGCCAATTGCTGACCCAGCCAATAGGGCCGCGATGCGGCAAGCTCTGCACCTATCAGGAAGCCCGAAAGACTGGCATGCGCGATGTTCTTATTCTGACCATGCAGCAAGTCAGCCGCCCGTAATCCAAAGAGTCGCGCAGCAAGCTGTTCAGGTTTCGATAGCGTATCCGCCACAGCGTCAATGAAGCTTGCTTCGTCCCATCCATCATCAATTGAATGCCGAAGAACGGATTGCCCGCACAGCAGATCAAACATCTCACCGGTCATAAAGGTTCGGAAACTGACGACTTCACCAGCACTGATCTGGGCCCATTTTGTATGCGTGCCGGGCAGGCAAATCACACCGTCCCAATTCTGATGCGCACTGAGGAACCCTGCGATCTGAGTCTCTTCACCGCGCATCACATCGGGGGGGCTGTTCTGCTTTAGTCCCGGAACTACGAAGGCCCGAATACGCGGATCGGTGTTTGGAACGCGGAAGGGTACGACCGGGATTGGCTCGGACGGCACGGCGGAATAGGGCGCCTCGACCCAGCCCTGCCGCGCACCAACCATTCCGCAGGCGATCACGTCTACTGGCTTCCCAGGCAGCCAGTCGTCGATCAGAGCCAACAGGGCGGCCTGAAAATCTCCCCCAGCCGTGCGCGACATACCATCCTGCGAAGCCGCCTGAGCGATCACTCTTTCTCCCTGCATGGCCCAGGCGCGCAGATGAGAGGTACCCCAGTCAACAGCGATCCACTCAACATTCATAGCGTTACCCCGTTACCACAACGCCGCCGTCGACAACCATGCATTGACCCGTCATGGCACGGCTTGCGCTTGAGGCCAGAAACAGGGTTGGTGCGATCATGTCTTCGGGCGTTAGATGTTCTTTCAGGCATTGGCGATCCAAATGCGCGGCCAGATCTTCGGGCGTTGCCCACATGTCCAGCTGTTTCTGCGTCAGAACCCATCCCGGAGCCAGTGCATTGACCCGGATTTTCTGAGGCCCAAGCTCGCGCGCCAAAGAGCGAGTCATACCGGTGATTGCCGCGTTTGAGCTGGTGTAGATCGGATAGCCTGCGTTCCCCATCATGTAACTGATTGAACTGAAATTGATGATCGACCCGCCGTTGTCTTTCATCTGCCGCGCGGCTTCCTGACAGGCAAAGTAATAAGCTTTGAGGTTCACCTCGATCATCCAGTCCCAGAAATCGGGAGTGGTTTCCTCAAGCGAGTGACGCTTGTCGTTGGCCGCGTTGTTGACCAGCACTTTCAGTGGGCCATGAGCTTCGGCTGCTTTGGTCATGGTGGCATGCAACAGCTCGGTATCGGTCATGTCACCCTGCAGGAACAAGGGTGCGCGGCCATGTTTGTCACGCATCTCTTCGACGAAAGCACTCGCATCGGAACGACCTATGAAGGCAACATTTGCACCTTGGCCCATGAAGCCATCGGTTAGTGCCGCGCCAACACCTGATCCACCGCCGGTAATATATACGGATGCACCGCGCAGGTCTTGAAATGTAGCTGGTTGATCCATTAGTGGCTCTCTCTCGTCACAAGGCGCGTGTCTTTGCCCACAAGAAAATCAAGGTCGGCGCCCTGATCGGCTTGCAGCACATGATCGATGTAGAGTTTCGCGTACCCGCGCGTGTAATGCGGATCGTCCGGTTGCCACAGGGCGCGACGGGCGTCCAGTTCCTTTTCGTCAACCAGCAGTTCCAGTTCGCCTTTGCTGGCGGACACTCGGATGCGGTCACCAGTTTTGACCAAGGCGAGTGTACCACCGGCCTGCGCCTCAGGGCTCACATGCAGGATCACCGTGCCGAAGGCTGTGCCCGACATGCGCGCGTCCGAGATGCGGATCATGTCGCGTACGCCTTCTTTGACCAGCTTCGCCGGGATCGGCATGTTCCCAACCTCCGGCATGCCCGGATAGCCCTTGGGGCCACAGCCTTTGAGCACCAGAATGGTCTCGGGTGTGACAGGCAGGTCGTCGCGGTCGATATTTGCTTTCAGGTCCTCGATGCTCTCGAAAACATATGCTTCTGCCTCGGTTTCCAACAGTGCGTCTGTGGCCGCCGAAGGTTTCACGATCGCCCCGTTGGGCGCAAGATTTCCGCGCAGAACCCGCAGGCCAGCGGCGGGTTTTACCGGATCGTCGAAGGGGCGAATGACATCTGTGTTGAAACACTCAGCGCCTTCATAATGCGCCGAGATATCCTTGTTCAGAACCGTTTTAGCTGGGCGCAGGAAAGGATTGAGTTCGCTCAGAACCACTGGCACGCCGCCTGCATAACAGAAATCCTCCATCAGGTATTTGCCAGAAGGCATGCAGTTGACTAGCAGTGGGATTTCTGACCCGATTTCAAAGTCTTTCAACGTCAGATCAACGCCCACGCGCCCTGCCAGCGCCAGAAGGTGGACCACTGCATTTGTTGATCCTCCGACGGCCGCATTGGCGAGAATGGCGTTTTCAAAGGCTTCCTTGGTCAGAATGTCCGAGGGTTTGAGGTCTTCGTCCACCATCTCGACAATTCGTTTGCCGGTCAGATGCGCCAGTGCCATGCGACGGGCATCAACGGCGGGCAGGGCGGCGTTGGTGGGCAGAGACATGCCCATCGCCTCAACCAGCGAGGCCATGGTACTAGCGGTGCCCATGGTCATGCATACACCCGCGCTGCGTGACATGCCGGATTCAGCATTCATGAAATCCTGAAGTGTCATTTCCCCGGCACGAACGGCCTCGGAAAACTTCCAGACATCCGTGCCCGAGCCGATATCCTGACCCCGGTACTTACCGTTCAGCATTGGGCCTGAGCTGACCACGATGGATGGCAAATCGACCGAGGCTGCCCCCATCAGCTGCCCGGGTGTGGTCTTATCACATCCCCCCAGTAGGACAACGCCGTCGATGCCATAGGCGCGGATGGATTCCTCAACATCCATCGCCAGCAGATTGCGAAATAGCATGGCGGTGGGTTTCATCTGAGTTTCACCCAGCGACATCACCGGGAATTCGACAGGGAAGCCGCCCGCCTCCCACACACCCCGTTTGACACCTTCGGCCAGGTCACGCAGGCCTGAGTTGCAGGGCGTCAGTTCTGACCATGTATTACAAATGCCAATGATGGGGCGTCCGTCGAACGCATGGTCCGGAAAGCCCTGGTTCTTCATCCACGACCGATGAATGAACCCGTCCTTGTCAAGTTTTCCGTACCAATGTTGAGAACGGCGTTTTTTAGTCATTTTTGGCTCTGTCTGTCTGGCTTGCGATGGAGTTGATTATTTTTCGAATAGATGAAGATCAGGCCGCGCGGGCTGATTGGCACCAATCGGGTAGCCAGTCGCCATGGGCGGAAAGCAGATCGGTGACGAGGCCGCGAATTTGGCGCAAATCCAACTCCGCCGCAGTATGGGGATCCATCATGGCGGCGTGGTAGATGTATTCTGGGTTCTCTTCGGTCAGTGCACGAACCGTCAACTCTTGTACGTTGATCTGGGTCCGCATCAGAGCGATCAGCTGCGGCGGGATATCCGTAACCACGGAAGGTTGGACGCCATTTGCATCGATTAGACACGGAGTTTCAACCGCGGCTCCCAGCGGCAGTTGCGGAATTTGACCCGTATTCGGTAGATTGCCGTAAGCTGTGTAAGGCGTATCTGTCACGATTGCGTTCATAAGGTCGGCGGCAAATTCGTGGCTTCGGGTCACTTCGATGTCCCGACCATCGATCAGTGTCTTGGCTTGGTCCTTCCAATTCGACACCTGCTCGACGCAGCGGGTCGGGTATTCGTCCAGCGGTATGCTGAACTGTTCGATCAGGTCATTGCGTCCGTCTTTGATGAACCACGGAACGTATTCTGCAAAATGCTCGGAACTTTCGGTGCAGAAGTAACCGAGTTGATCCATCACTTCGTACCGGACTTTGTTCGGACAACGAGGCATGAGAAGCGGAGGCTTGGGCAAGTGCCCGGCGTGATAGCCCTGTCGCAGAGCAGGATAGATATCGCGGCCCTCATGCTCGAGTTTGAGAAAGAAGGCGACGTGGTTAATGCCTGCAACTTTGTAGCGAATATCCGCCTTGGGCAGATCCAGATCATGCGCCAGTTCCTCGACTGTGTTCTGAACGGAATGACACAGTCCCACATGTTTCAGAGCAGGGAAGCGCTCGGCCAGGGCCCAGGTATTGATGGCCATCGGATTCACGTATTGCAGTAGCGTCGCATTGGGGCAAAGTTGCATCATGTCCTGCGCGACACCCCACAGAACGGGCACAGTACGTAGGCCGCGCATGATACCGCCTACACCCAGCGTATCAGCGATGGTTTGGCGCAGGCCGTATTGTTTTGGAATCTCGAAATCAGTCACGGTGCACGGCTCGTATCCGCCGACCTGAAAGGCAGTAATCACGAAATCCGCGCCGTCCAGCACCGCGCGGCGATCCGTGTGGGTCGAGACGGTCGCACCCGTGCCGACTGATCGGATCATAGCCTTGGCCACAGCCTCGCTCTCGGCCAAGCGCACCGGATCAATATCCATCAACGCAAAATGGCTGTCGGCGAGGGCAGGGGTGAGCAGGGCGTCGCCCACGATATTCTGCATGAAGATCGTGGAACCCGCACCTACAAAGGTGATCTTGGTCATGAGGTAAACCTCTGGTTTGGCGTTATTTTACAGCACCGAGGGTCAGGCCCGCGATAAAGTGTTTCTGCATCAGGAAGAACATGGCAACAGGTGGTAGGGCTGCCACAATTGAACCGGCACTCATCAGCTGATAGGCGGCGCGGAATTGGGCGTTGAAGCTGGTGATCCCGGCGGTCACGGGCTGACTTTCGGCGCCTTGGGTCAGGACAACCGCCCAGAAATAATCGTTCCAGATGAAGGTGAAGATCAGCACGCTGAGCGCGGCAATTGCGGGCTTCATTAGCGGTAGGACCACATACCAGAAAATCCGCCATTCGCTGATACCTTCAACCCTCGCCGCCTCGATGAGTTCGAAGGGTAGGGCGCGGATGAAGTTGCGCATGAAGAGTGTGCAGAAGCCGGTCTGGAAGGCGATATGGAACAGAACAAGCCCGGTTTTGGTGTTGTAGAGGCCCAGTTCCAAAGTCAGATCGCGTACGGGGACCATCAAAATCTGGAAGGGGACAAAGTTGCCCGCCACGAACATGAAGAAGATCCAAAGGTTCGATTTGAACTTGTAGATTCCAAGCGCAAATCCGGTCATGCAGCTGAGCGCCACGGCTCCGATCACGGTGGGTACGGTGATCAGGAATGAGTTCAGCAAATATCGAGGCATGTCTGAATTAAAGAAGACCTGCCCATAGTTGAAAGCGCCCTCAAAGCTGGACGGCATGCCCCAATAGTTCGCGTTGGTGAAGTCTGCCGCCGGTTTGACCGAGAAAAGCGCAACGGCCAGCAACGGCCCCAGCCACAGCAACAGCGCCAGAGGCAGCATCGCCTGATAGGTGATCTGGGCCGCGCGGGGTTGTTTTTCGATGGGTTTGGGAAACATCTCAGTGCCCCTTTTCTTCGCGATACATCGACCACAGGAAATAGGCGATGAAGCAGAGCATGATGAGGAACAGGATCACCGCGATGGCGGCTCCATATCCCATGCGGAAACCGTATTCGGACAGGGCGACTTCGAACATGTAATAGGCCAGCACACGGGACGACCCAAAAGGCCCCCCCTGTGTCATGATCGAGATCAGGTCAAAGCTGCGCAACGCACCGATGATGGTTACGACAAAAGCGATGAACGTCGCAGGTCGCAGTTGCGGCAGGATGATGTGCCACAGCATCCGCCCACCTTTTGCACCGTCAAGCCGTCCGGCCTCGATTTGCTCGGGGTCAACGGCGTTCAGGCCTGTGAGGTAGAGGATCATGCAATAGGCGGTTTGCGGCCAGAGCCCTGCGAAGATGATGCCATAGGTAACGAACCGCTCGTCGCCCAACACATTCAGCGGGCCCATACCGAATAAACCTAGGAATTCGTTCAACAATCCGAATGTCGGGTCGTAGAACCATGTGAAAACAAGGCCAACAACAACCTGAGAGATGACGAACGGAAAGAAGAACAAAGACTTATAGAGCCGTATGCCCCAGACCGTCTGATTCAGGAACAATGCGATGAACAGGCCTGCGGGAATTGCAGCAAGATACAAAACCAACCAGATCAGGTTGTTCTTGAGCGAAATGTAGAATGCGTCACGGTCGACCCATTCCCAATACAGATCCTCATAGTTGCGCATGCCTACATATTCGGCGGCTCCCAGCCCATCCCACTCGTAAAGAGACAGGTTGAAAGACTGAAACACCGGGATGATCACATAGACCAAGAAGAACAGCAGGCCCGGAGCCAGAAACAGCCAAGGCGCGATGCGCTGCTGGTTTCTGTGGAACCAGCTTTCCTGTTCTGGGGTGTCAACTACAGCGGTCATGGAACATCTCTGGTTAGGGGGTGAAGGCGGGCTGAAGCCCGCCCTACGATTTTGAATGGTTTAAGGCCGAACTGAGTTCGGCCCTAATTACACTTAGTTGTCGTAGATGCGCTCACGCGCGCGTTCCAGCTTGGCCAGAATCTTATCCGCGTTGTCAGGCTTGACCATGAATTCCTGGAAGCCCTCCATCGAGACCTTGGCCATTTCTGCTGGTGCGTCACGGTCCCAGAACTGGGCAACACCGCCAGGGCTGTTCGACGACAGCATCGTGAAACCTTGCTGCAGGAACTTATCGTCATCTACCGCAGATTGCGCATTCACAGGCAATTGGCCGAGGTTTGCACCGTTGTTGATTTCGGTCTGCTCGTCCGCGGAAACCGCAAAACGCAGGAACTCACGCGCGGCTTCCTTGTTTGAGGCATTGGCCGGAATGTGGAACGTGTCCGTCGGCGCATCTTCGGCCAGTTCGACATCGGGGTTGATGGCAACGAACTGGTAGAAATCCAGCTGATCGTCCGTCAGACCCGCCTCACGCAGGGGCGCCACGGCGAAGTTACCCATCAGATAGGCCGCCGCCTCGCCGTTGACCATGAAGGGCAGGGCTTCCTGCCAGCTATAAGTCTGGTGATTGTCGATGAACGCGCCCATGTCGATCAGCTGTTTCCAGTTGGCGAAGGTCTGCTTGACCCGGTCGTCTTCCCAGCTGATTTCACCATTTGCGAGCTGGTTGTGGAAATCGAAACCGTTGGTGCGCATATTCAAGTAGTCAAACCAGCCACCAGCGGTCCACAAGAACTTGGTGCCGATGGTGTAGCAGGCGCGGCCTGAATCAACTATCTTCTGGCAATTGGCCAGCTCTTCTTCCCAAGTGGTTGGCTCGGTCAAGCCAAGTTCATCAAAGATGTCTTTGCGATAGTAAACCCCCCACTGATAGTATGTGTACGGGACACCCCATTGCTTTCCATCAATGGTCATCGCGCCTTTGGTGGATGCCAGATTGTCGGCGATTTCAGGCTCGGCCCACAGGTCTGAGACGTCCTCGAACAGGCCCGCCTCGACATATGGCTTCATCCGGTTGGCAGCGTACCACGTGGCAACGTCAGGCGTGTCTGCCGTCAGGAAGTTGCGGATCTGGGTCTTGTATGCCTCACGGTCGATCACGGTGGTCTCGATTTCCAGACCGGGATGTTCAGCCGCGAATCGCTCGATCATCGCTTCCATCGTCGCGCGCGGCGCCGGGTTGGATGTATCGAGGAAGATTCGCAGTTCGCCGGTCAGCTCAGCTGCGGCAGGCGCAGCAAGTGCCACACTGGCAGCCAAAGCAGCTGCTGTGCGCTTGAACATGGAATGCATAGTTTCCTCCCTTAAGCTTCCATATTGGTTCCAAATATTGAAACCTTGTTTTATATATTGAAAACTACACATCGACTCGGCTAGTCTTGTCAAGACCCTCGTGCCCATAGCCGGGGGAAAGTGGAGGAGAACAGGCACCCGTGGCAGGTGACGGAACAATAGGAAAAGCATGTGACGTGCTGGAGCAAGTTGCGGCGTTCGAGCGCCCAGTGCGCTTCGGTGAGCTGTTGGAAAGCAGCGAATTCCCCAAGGCGACGCTGTATCGCTTTCTGCAATCGCTGACCAATCAGGGCATGCTGCATTACGAACCGGAACGGCAAACATATTCTCCGGGGATGCGGTTGGTGCGGTTGGCTCATTCGGCATGGACCCAAAGCTCGCTTGCACCCATTGCGCGGCCTTTCTTGGACGCCCTCAGCGCCGAGACAGGGGAAACGGTGCACCTGGCGCAGCTTGATTCCGGGCAGGTGCTTTATGTGGACAAACGCAACGCTCAGCGACCGATCGAGATGTATTCCGAGGCTGGCAAGGTCGGCCCGGCTTATTGTACCGGCGTCGGTAAGGCAATGATGGCTTATCTGGACGAGGCTCAGTTGGAGAAGACGATCTCGCAACAAAGCTTTCACCGGTTCACCGACAAGACACTGGCCTCGGAAAAGGCATTGCGAGCCGATCTCGAGCTGATCCGCAACCGGGGTTACGCGGTTGATGATGAAGAGCATGAGCCCGGCATCATCTGTATTGCCTGCCCGATCCTGACCTCCGGGGACCGCATGTTAGGGGCTCTATCGGTGACGGGATCGACCGGAAGGATGGATTTCGAACAATTACAATCTTGGGTGCCACGCGTCCGGCGCGTCGCTGAACAGATTGGCACAGAAGCACAGGCGTGGCGGTTCCCCGAGGGCCAACAGAATAGGATGCAAGCAACATGACAGGCGTAACCCTGAAAGGCGCGATCAAACGGTATGGCCAGACTCAGGTCATTCACGGGATCGATCTGCAGATTGAAGATGGCGAGTTTTGCGTGTTCGTGGGCCCTTCGGGCTGCGGCAAGTCTACGTTGTTGCGGATGATCGCGGGGCTTGAGGAAACCTCGGATGGTGAGATCCATATCGGTGCACGTGAAGTCACGCACGTCGACCCGGCCAAGCGGGGGGTGGCGATGGTGTTCCAGACCTATGCGCTCTATCCGCATATGACTGTGGCCGAGAATATGGGCTTTGGCCTGCGGATGAACGGTGTAGCCAAGGCTGAGATTGACCAGAAGGTTCAGGAAGCGTCGAATATCCTGAAACTCGATCAGTATCTGAAACGCAAACCAAAAGCGTTGTCTGGTGGTCAGCGTCAGCGAGTGGCAATCGGGCGTGCCATTGTACGCGGCCCGGAAGTGTTCCTATTTGACGAGCCGCTATCGAACCTTGACGCGGAATTGCGTGTTGAAATGCGGGTCGAGATTGCACGACTTCATCAGGAAATCGGCGCAACGATGATCTATGTTACGCATGATCAGGTCGAGGCGATGACCATGGCCGACAAGATTGTGGTATTGCGCGACGGCCGGATCGAGCAGGTGGGTGCCCCAATGGACCTGTATCGTGACCCCGATAACAGATTCGTGGCGGGCTTCATTGGCTCTCCGGCCATGAACTTCTTAGAGTGCGATGTCGTGGATGGCATGGTGCGGCACCTTGCGCTGACTGATGCGATCCCGGTCACCGAAAGCGTTCCGAATGGGGCAACGAAAGTGACTCTGGGCATTCGCCCGGAGCATATTCAGGTGGATCGAAGCGGTGACACCTGCACTGTTGATCTGACCGAAGCGCTGGGTGGTGTATCCTATTCTTATCTGCTGACGCCCAATGGCGATAAGCTGATTGTGGAAGAGCGGGACGACCAACGCAGTACGACCGGTGACCGTATCGGGCTTTCGATCCGGCCCGAACGCGCGATGCTGTTCGATCCCGAGTCGGGTCAGCGGCTGCGATAGGGCTTGCCAGACCGAAGTTGTTTTGCATGACTGCGCATTAACCAGCGGCTTTCAGGAGGCCATATGCGCAGTTCCAAAACCATCCATGTGATCTCGGCCCACGCCGAAGGTGAGGTAGGCGATGTCATCGTCGGAGGGGTCGCCCCGCCTCCGGGCGAGACCGTGTGGGACCAGAGGGCCTTTATCGCCGAAGATCAGACCCTAAGGGATTTCATGCTGAATGAACCCCGCGGCGGTGTCTTTCGCCATGTGAATCTGCTGGTACCACCAAAAAACCCCGCGGCCGATGCGGCTTTCATCATCATGGAGCCGGAAGACACGCCGCCGATGTCCGGTTCGAATTCCATCTGCGTCTCAACGGTTCTGCTGGATAGCGGCATCCTTCCGATGCACGAACCTGAAACCCATCTGACATTGGAAGCTCCCGGAGGGCTGGTTCGCGTTCGCGCCGAATGCCGAAATGGCAAGGCAGAACGCATCTATGTGCAGAACGTGCCAAGTTTCGTCGACAAGCTGGATGCCCGGATCGAGGTTGAGGGCATCGGGACGCTGCGCGCAGATACCGCGTTTGGTGGCGACAGTTTTGTAATTGTCGATGCAGCTGATCTGGGTTTTGACCTGACGCCTGATGAAGGCGCTGATCTTGCCAGAACCGGCGCGCGTATCACCGATGCGGCCAATGAGCAGCTTGGCTTCAATCACCCCACCAAAGACTGGAATCACATTTCATTCTGCCAGATCGCAGGCCCGCTGGATCGGCAGGGTGATATCCTCACTGGTCGCAATACAGTCGCCATCAAACCCGGCAAGCTGGATCGTTCACCCTGCGGCACCGGAGCTTCGGCCCGAATGGCTGTTTTGCTTGCCAAAGGGCAGATGTCGATGAATGACCGCTATCACGCGCGCTCGGTTATCGACAGCGAGTTTCGCTGCCGCATCGTGGATCAGCTCGATCTGAATGGGCGCATGGCGATCACACCGGAAATCTCGGGGCGGGGTTGGATTACGGGCACACACCAGCACATGCTGGACCCGGAAGACCCTTGGCCCGGTGGCTACCGCTTGAGTGATACTTGGGGGGCATAAGTCGGGGTCAAAATTGACCCCGTACTTTGGTTGATCTTCAGGTATCGAGATTGAACATCAGTCTTGCAGTCACTGGTACAGTACGAGTGATGCTGGGAAGTTGCGCCAGCTCCATTAGCTTGTCGACACCTGCTGAGACGCCCGCATCCTCGGTGCTGATGAAGACCATATCGTTGGTTGACACCATGACAGTGTCTTCGGCCACGCGCAAAATGAACATATCGGTGTAGAACTCAACCTCGGTTCCCGCCAAGGACAGTTTGGCATCCACTTCAACCGTGTTGCTGGAACCCACATCCAACTTGGACACCTCATCCAAATCAATCTCTGCGGTCAGTGTGGCTGTTGCTGCCTTGCGGAACACATGTTCGATCATCCGCTCGTTGCGGATATCGATATTCGTTTCGACCGAGGACAGGTCGATATCGATCTCAACTTTGCCATCCTCGCTGACATGGCCTGATATATTGGTGAAGGAATTGACCTCGCCCACATCGTCGATCTTAACCGTGCCATAGGCCAGATGAGAGGCGCTGGGATTCAGTGTCCAATCTGCGGCCAGCGCGGGACCTGCAACAAAAGCCGACGCAATCGTGATTGTTTTGAACAGAAGTTTCATTTCATTCCTCCAGAGTCTATGACAGTTCAGACCAAGCGGGCCCGGTCCCATGACAAAGCAAACACACACAGGTCGCGATTTATTCGATGAGTGTTGAGATGAGCACCGAACAAGCCGTGCGCGGCGCGATCCAGACCCATTCGAAACGGGTTTGGCGGTTTGGATTGGCGCTGTCGGGTGCGTCGGATGTTGCGGACGATTTGCTGCAGGCAACAGCCTTACGGGCTTTGGAAAAGCACCATCAGGTAACTTCATATGATCGGTTGGACAGCTGGCTGATGACGATCTGCCGCTCGATCTGGTTGAACGAGATACGGGCACGGTCTGTGCGCAAGGCGCAAGCATTGTCGGTTACACCTGAGGCGGAATTGGTTGAACACGGGCCCGACTCAGAAACGAATATTTTCGCCGCTCAGGTGTTTACTCAAGTGATGCAACTGCCAGAGGTGCAGCGCGAAACGGTGATGCTTGTATTCGTAGAAGGGTACAGTTACCGCGAAGCTGCGGCCATGCTGGATGTTCCCATCGGCACAATCATGAGCCGGTTGTCCAACGCCCGGCAGAAACTGAAAACCGTAATGCAGCACGAAGCGGACGACGCGGTGCAACGGAGTGGCAAATGAAGTTTTCCGACGAAACACTTCTGGCCTATCTGGAGGGCAGCCTTGATGAGGCCGAAGTCCACGCCATCGAAGCGGCCGTGGCAGAGGATACGGGTCTTGAAGCCCGCTTGATGGCGTTGGATCCGTTTGCCCCTGTTGTGCAGCAGGTTTTTGATGACGTCCCGGCTGAGGTTCCTGAAATTGATCTGCCTGCGCCCACTCCGCAGCAATACAAATCAGGACCTCTTCGATTGCTGGCGGTTGCGGCTTCGGTTGCCGTTATCGCAGTATCCGCAACCTTCTGGGTGACGCGTCCGAAGGCTTTGGGCTGGGCAGAGCAAGCCGCAATTTATCAATCACTCTATTCAGCCGAAACGATTGCTGATCTGGATAACTCTCCGCAAAAACTGGACGCGCAATTTGCTCAGGCTGAGGCTCAGCTCGGCCGACCCTTAAATCGGGAGGTGCTGGAAAATCTTCCCGGCCTCGACCTGAAGCGCACACAGGTTTTATCATTCAAAGGCAAGCCATTGGTTCAGGTTGTCTTTGCTGATGCACAAGGAAATCCATTTGCGTTCTGCGTGATCCGGCAAGGTCCAAATGCCCCATCGAAGGCAGTTAATCTTGCAGTGCTGAGCGGCCTGTCAACCGCGACATGGGCAAAAGATGGGTATGGTTATATGCTGTTGGGTGGCGATCGCGAGACAGATCTGAGTGGAGAGCTGCATGCTCTGACCGCGGCCTTTGCGGGTTGATTATCGGGATTTCGGGAAACCCCTTGTGAACTTCGGCAAATGCTCGAAGAATGTCAAATATGAAGCCGATCCCTCAAGAACCGGACCCAGACGATGATGAGGCCCTGGACGCAGGGCCGCGCAGCATCTATGATACCGATCCACCGGATGAAGAGGATCTATGGTTTCTCCCTCCACCGGATGAAGAAGATCCTGAAGAATTTCTTCCGTCTGTCCCAAGGCCTGATCAAAGCCTCCTTTTTGATCCAAGGGATTGGCGCGCGGCTCAATCTGAACTGTCCGCTGAACTTGCTGATCTGGCCGTGACTTTCGGGGCGCTGGATGAACGTTTGCGCGCAGGGCCGAAAGGATGGGGTCACCGTCTGGCCTTGATGGAAGTGTCGGATTTGGGCTGGTGGACCGGAGACCGGATCAGTGTCGACCGTCTTGCGCTATGGATCGGATTGCGGATCGGTGCGACGGGTGATGACGTTCAGGCGTTGTACCGGGCAGGCTGGGCGGTGCGGCGACTATCCTCAGGTGCTGGGCCATCAGAGGGCGGATGGAACCCTGGGCTGACCGCTTTTCTGGATCGTCAGGCCCAGGGCATCGAGGACGCCCCTGAGACCGTGATAGATCTGGCCGAAGTGATGCGAAATGTGGCTGCGTTGCACCCGGTGACCCAGGCTGCAATCGGGTTCCACGCGTGGCGCGCTCTCTCGCCGGGCATTGGACAGGATACCGAAGCTGCCGTTATTGCAGCCCGCCATGCGGCATCGATGGGGCGAGGTGGCGCATTGTTCATGCCGCTTTCCTTGTCGGGACCGGGTGCGTTGCGCGGTGCAGGCTCATTGGATGAAAAACTATCCGCCTGGATAGGCGGGGCAGGTCAGGCCTCGCTTGCAGCTTTGCTGCATCTGGACCGGATCAGCGCCTGGGAAGGACGTGCCCGCGAGGCTGTATCAGATCTGAGTGGGCGAACTCCACCAGTGTTGATCGACGTGCTAACAGCTTGGCCGATGGTGTCGGCACCATTGGCCGAAGAGCTGACCCGGGCCTCGCGCGCGGCGGTACAGCGAAATCTGGATAAATTCAGCGACAGGGGGCTGATCCGCGAGTTGACAGGGCAGTACCGCTATCGAGTCTGGACAGCGGCATTATAACTGATCTTTCGAATTCCCCGTTAGCTTGCATTTGGCCGAGTCTTGCTGTTTCTGGAAGGATAAACAGGCGAAGTAGAACCATCGGGGCGCAATCATGAGCAAATCAGCACTGATAACCGGTATTACGGGTCAGGATGGCTCTTATCTGGCCGAGCTGTTGCTTGCCAAAGGCTATGACGTTCACGGTATCAAACGTCGCGCATCGTCTTTCAATACGCAGCGGATTGATCATATCTATCAGGATCCGCATGAACCAGATCCCAGACTGCATCTGCATTATGGTGATCTAAGCGATACCTCGAACCTGACCCGGATCATTCGGGAAGTGCAGCCCGACGAGGTCTATAACCTTGGTGCGCAATCCCATGTTGCGGTGAGTTTTGAATCGCCTGAATACACTGCGGATGTGGATGGGTTGGGTACGCTACGCCTGCTCGAAGCGATCCGGTTTCTGGGACTGGAGGGCAAGACCCGGTTTTATCAGGCCTCCACCTCAGAGCTCTATGGTTTGGTGCAGGAAACACCGCAACGCGAGACAACGCCTTTTCACCCGCGCTCACCCTATGGGGTCGCCAAGCTGTATTCATATTGGATAACAGTAAATTATCGAGAGGCTTACGGGATGTACGCCTGCAACGGTATTTTGTTCAATCACGAAAGCCCCCGGCGTGGTGAGACCTTTGTGACTCGTAAGATCACTCGTGGCCTTGCAAACATCGCGCAAGGTTTGGATGACTGTTTGCATATGGGTAATATCGATAGTTTGCGCGATTGGGGGCACGCGCGGGACTATGTGAAGATGCAGTGGCTGATGCTGCAACAGGAGACGCCCGAGGACTTTGTAATCGCCACCGGCAAGCAGTATTCCGTGCGCCAGTTCATCGAATGGTCTGCCAGCGAGCTGGGTTTGGTGCTGGAGTTTTCAGGGGAGGGTGTCGAGGAATTTGCGATTGTTCGCGAAGTAGTAGGTGATAAGGCGCCTGCCCTGAAAGCTGGCGATATCGTGATGCGGATCAACCCGCGTTACTTCCGACCGGCCGAGGTTGAAACGCTGTTGGGAGACCCGTCCAAGGCCAAGCAAAAACTAGGTTGGGAACCCGAGACCTCTGTGCAAGATCTATGCGCCGAAATGGTTGCCGAAGATTTGGAAATCGCACGGCGCAATGCCCTGCTCAAAGAACACGGGATGGCTGCGCCAGTCACACGGGAAAACGGCTGAAATGGGCAGTTCGCGCAGAATATATGTAGCGGGTCATCGCGGCATGGTTGGAAGCGCGATTCTGCGAAGGCTGCAGCAGCGCCAACAGGCAGGCGAAAAACTCGAGCTAATCACGCGGACGCGGAGCGAATTGGATCTGACCGATCAGGTTCAGGTTCAGAATTTCATGCGTGCAGAACGTCCGGACATCGTGATTTTGGCCGCCGCCCGTGTTGGCGGTATCTATGCGAACAACACATATCCGGCGGATTTCATCTACGAAAACCTGATGATCGAATGCAATGTGATCCATCAGGCGTTTTCGGCGGGTATAAAAAAGCTGCTGCAACTTGGAAGTTCCTGCATTTATCCGCGCGCAACACACCAGCCAATGCGCGAAGACGCGCTTTTGACCGGGCCGCTGGAGCCGACAAATGAACCTTACGCCATCGCCAAGATTGCCGGAATCAAGCTTTGTGAAAGCTATAACAGGCAGCACGGCGTAGACTATCGGTCCGTCATGCCGACGAACCTTTATGGCCCCGGAGACAATTTTCACCCTGAAAACAGTCACGTGCTCCCAGCACTGATCCGACGTTTTCACGAGGCACAGCGTGATGGGCTAGATGAAGTTGTCATATGGGGAACCGGAAATCCGCGACGCGAGTTCTTGCATGTTGAGGATATGGCCGAGGCGTCGTTGTTTGTATTGGACCTGCCGCGCGAGGTATATGAGGCAAACACTGATCCAATGTTAAGCCACATTAATGTGGGTACGGGCAGCGATACATCGATCGCAGACCTCGCAACGATCATTGCGGGTGTCGTCGGTTTCACTGGCCAGATCACGTATGATCCAGACAAACCGGATGGCACGATGCAAAAACTGATGGATGTATCGCGCCTCGCAGGTATGGGCTGGAGTGCTGGCATCAGTCTTAACGACGGAATTCGCCAGACCTATGCGTGGTTTCTAGATCAATCAGAAACCGATCTGCGCGAAAGGTGACCGCCCGCGCAATGGCCCGGACGGTCTGAGCTGTCAGAACCAGCGGCCGATGGCGATCATTGATGGTTCAATATTTGTGGCATCCGAAATTGCCGCCAGCACCTGGAATGTCGCTTGTGTTTCCGATGGCGTGTCAAATCCTACAAACCGCCCGAGCCCGCCACCATTCCCGCTAAGGGCTGGTTTGCTGCCAGCGGCAAAAGCGATGGGAAAATTCCAGTTGGCAGAACCGCTGGTGAACAAGGCACCGGTTGCGGTCGTACATCCGACAGCATCAAGAGTTGTTGTACAAATTTGGGTACCGTCAGCAAATCGCGTGTAGTCTCCATTTGTATTACTGCCATGCTCGATCACAGCCCCAGAAGGTACACCACTGTTTTGTGACACTGTGCCCAGTACGTTGCCCGGCCCGTATCCATAATCTGCCCGCATCAGGCGACCAGGCGTGGTATCATTGGCGCTGCTCTGTATGGCTGCGCCACCCGCTATACCAGATGAGGCGTCAAACCATAGTGCTTCAACCCAGATCCCGCCATCTGGCGAGACTTTGATCGAGAACTCCGTGTTGCCGGAAAGGCCCATCTCGGCGTGACCGGTCCAGTTGGATTGAAACAAAAGCGAGGCCGTGTCGCCGTCGCTGGCTTTGTTGACCTTCAACTGATGACCACCACCTTCATGGGTTAGCAACGTCGCAGGGCTACGCACCGCCAGCCGATTGGTGCTGTCGGATCCGGTTGCGACGCCAATTCCTGGCAGATTCTGCAAATCGACAGGCGGGTCGATCCAGGCGGATCCGTTCCAGATTTTCAACTGATCCGAGCTTTGGTCCCAGGCCCGCCAGCCCAAATCCGGCGCAATGAAATGCCATCCGTTGTCCAGCCACGCCGCCAATTGGCCGTCGTGACCAGCCCATGCCCCCGTGGGCGCCGTGCCAAGCGCGTGCGTCTCCCCCTGATCGGGCGCAGCGGGCGGTATTGTCGCGTCGATGGATACTACGCTCAGTTGGACCAAAAGATCGAGTGTACGCAGCGCCTCGTTATGGGTCACGTGTTTCTGGGCCTGAGACGGTTGAATAAAGGGCAGGTTCAAACGGGGTGAGTTCTGTGGCACGGGCGTCCTCCTGAGATGTCGCTTGGCAATGATCGCGCGCCACCCTGCCGCAATATTAGTGAAACCCACCTGACGAACCCGAACGTTGGGTTTTTGATTTGTTAGGATTTGAGAAATGTCGAAAATCCATCTGCATTGCAGATGGCGGGATTTAATCAGAGATGAACGGCGACTAGCGCCTACTGACCTAAGTCAATTACGCGCATAAACATCTTCATAGCGAATAATGTCGTCTTCACCCAGATAGGTCCCGGTTTGTACTTCGATCAGGACCATCGGGACTTTGCCGGGGTTCACCATCCGGTGAACCGCACCCAAAGGCACATAGACCGACTGGTTTTCTGACACCAGCTGAACATCGTCATTTATCGTCACTTCGGCGGTGCCCTCCACGACGATCCAGTGCTCGGACCGATGATGGTGAGATTGCAGACTCAGCGATGCACCGGGATGGACATGGATACGCTTGACCTGGAACCGGTCTCCGATGACGAGGCTTTCGAACCACCCCCAGGGTCGATGATCGACGGGCAGGGATTCCGCCTGCTTGGCGCCTTTTGCTTTCAAGGCTGCGACGGCCTGTTTGACATCCTGCGCGCGGTCCATGCTGGCCACCAGAACCGCATCGGGCATCGCGACTGTAATCACGTTTTCCAGCCCCATCGCCACGACCTCCTGTGCAGGAGATTCCGAGCGCACCAGCACATTGTGGCAATCAATGGCAGTGACTTCACCTGCGGTAGCGACCCCATTTGCATCAGGGTGGCTGAGCTCCTGCACCGCCGACCAACTGCCTACATCTGACCAACCGGCTGCATAAGGAACAACGCTGAGGTTGCTGGCGTTTTCCATAACCGCATAGTCGATCGATATGTCCTGAACTGAGTTCCAAGCGATGGGGTCAAGCCGCAGAAAGCCCAGGTCAGACTGCGCCTGATCAACAGCGTTCTGAACCGGAGCTACAAGATCCGGCGCATGTTGGTCATAGGCCGCAAGGATATCGCGGACCGCAAACAGAAAGATGCCGGAATTCCAAAGGTAACTACCTTCGGACACCATCGTTTCGGCGCTCTTCAGGTCGGGCTTTTCAACAAATCGATCGAGAGGAATCGACGCACCTGACGCGTCGGGAATCTGCCGAAGTTTGAGATAACCATATCCAGTCTCTGGCCGGTCAGGCGTGATTCCGAATGTAACAAGGTCTCCGCGCTCATCGATCGTACGGATACCTTCTGCAACTGCCTCGTGAAAGGCCTGAGCATCCGGAATGACGTGATCGGACGCCGCCACCAGCATCAATGCATCGGGATCGCTGGACGAAAGGTGCAGAGCTGCCGCCAGGACAGCCGGAGCGGTGTTGCGCCCTTCAGGCTCAATAAGGATCGGGCCTGGGTCAATTCCAACGGCCATCAACTGCTCTGGTACAACGAAACGAAATGCTTCATTAGTTAACAGCAACGGCTTTGCGTAAGGCGTTTCGACGGGTCCTTTAAGACGCTTTGCACATTGCTGCAAAAGGCTGGTTTCACCAATCAGCGGCACGAATTGTTTTGGGTAGCTTTTGCGCGACAGGGGCCATAACCGTGTTCCGGAGCCACCGCATAAAATTACCGGATAGACGGTCCTCATGCTGCCCTCGCTCTCTGTGTTCTTGGGGTCGAGCTATTGCAATGAATGCCAACTGGTTGAAGCATCTTACCTATTGCGCGGCCTGGTCCGACGAAACGATATCATGCAGATACTGACTTAAATCATCACGCAGATCGTCGCGGGCCAGCGCAAACGATACCGTGGCCTGAAGGAAACCGGCCTTTGAGCCACAATCAAATCGTTGGCCTTCGAATTTGTAACCAAATACAGGAACGCCATTTCCGATATCCTCGGCGATCGCGTCAGTCAGCTGGATTTCGCCTCCGCTGCCTTTCTTCTTCTGGTTCAAATTGTACAGTACCGAGGGGCCCAAAATATAACGACCAATGACGGCGAGATTTGATGGTGCCTCCTCAGGTTTTGGCTTTTCAACCATACCCTTGGCTCGGACAACCGTACCGACGTTTTGGCCTGTATCCAAAATACCGTAAGAGCTTGTCTTTTCGTTTGGAACTTCCATCGCAGCAACCATATTGCCGCCGGTTTCCTCATAGGCCTCGACCATTTGCTGCAGGCAGGGTTTGCCAGCAGCAATAACATCATCGGGCAGCATTACTGCAAAGGGCTCATCTCCGATCAGTCGCCGTGCACACCAAACTGCATGTCCAAGCCCCAGCGCCTTGTGCTGGCGAATATAGGCGATCGCGCCGCTTTCCATATTGGTCGCGTTCAATATCTCAAGCAAATCGTCTTTGCCCTTGGATTTCAAGTCCTGCTCCAACACAAGGTTGTGGTCAAAGTAATCCTCAAGCGCTGACTTCCCGCGTGACGTCACGAAGATAAACTCGGTGATCCCGGCTGCCCGCGCTTCGTCAATTGCATATTGAACCAGCGGTCTATCGACCAAAGTCATGATCTCTTTTGGCACCGATTTGGTCGCCGGTAAAAAGCGCGTCCCCATACCCGCGACGGGGAAAATAGCCTTTGTGACTTTGCGTGCCATGTTACCTCATGATTTCCATAGTCTGCCCGTGCGCTTTGTAGGCGCTGGGATCCTCACATAAAACTTAAATTCGCATCAATCAATCTCACCCGACAGTAGTGCAGCGGGCACGATGGAATCTGCCATTAACCTGCATACAGAGTCAAAACGAAACACACCCAAACGTGGTTCTAGCGAAGGTACACAGAGTACTTGGTGCGCTGAAAAGTAGGATTCGCGCCCCTGAAACCTTCAAGCTTCGGGGCGCGAATAGTCAGGAGTTAGCCATAATCGCATCAAGCGGATCATGTTCGGCAACCAAATGGTCAGGAGCGATTTCGCTAAGCCGCGGAACATAGTCCGTTTCGCCCGAGGACAACTTGCTGGGTAAGAAACGCAATGTGGCCTTGGGATCCATCGGGGACGGTAATTCACCCGGTATTTTAAGCCTTTGACGGTTACGCTCAACATCCGGATCAGGAATCGGAACCGCCGAAATCAGGGATTTGGTGTAGGGGTGTATTGGTTCAGAACATATCACTTCACCATCGCCCAATTCGACAATGCGACCCAAGTACAAAACCATGATTCGGTTAGACACTGCGCGTACAACTGACAGGTCATGACTAATGAAAATCATCGACAAACCGAACTCTTGTTGCAATTCTCGCAACAATTCCACGATCTGGGCCTGAATGGACACATCCAGTGCCGAAACGGCTTCATCGCAAATGATCAACTTTGGTTTGTTGATCATTGCCCGAGCGATTCCGACGCGCTGATTTTGCCCACCTGACAGTTCATGTGGATAACGGTTGATCATATTGGTTGGCAGGCCAACACGTTCCATCATCTCGGCGACCAGGTCCTTGCGTTCGCGTTCCGTCAGGTCTGGGCGATAGGTTTTTAATGGTTCCGCGATTGAGGCCGAGATTGTCATCCGTGGATCAAGGCTGGCGAGTGGATCCTGGAATACAATCTGAAGATCCTTGCGGTATTTGTTCAACTCGGACCGTTTCAACCCGACGATCGGATGGCCCAGCCAGCTGACGTTGCCCGCACTGGGTTCGATCAGTTGTAGAACCGCCCGCGCCAGCGTGGACTTGCCGCAACCGGATTCACCCACAACACCCAGCGTTTCGCCCTTGCGAATATCAAAGCTGACACCATCCACGGCCTTGAGAGGCACCTTGTGGCCGAACAATCCGCCCGGAACATGGATTGGGAAATGAACCTTGACGTCGTCAACGCGCAGCAGTGGCTCTTCGGTCTTACCCAAGGCTTTGGGCGCGTCACCGGCGTCGATGCGAGGCATCGCCTCAAGCAGGGTGCGGGTGTACTCATGTTGCGGTGCGCGAAAGACTTCACGGGTTTCCCCGGCCTCGACAAATTGACCAAGGCGCATGACCTGTATGCGGTCACACATCCGCGCGACGACGCCCATGTCATGGGTGATCAAAGCAATGGCTGTGCCTTCGTCTTTTTGCAGTCGCACCATCAGGTCCAGAATGTCGGCCTGTACGGTGACGTCCAGCGCCGTTGTGGGCTCATCCGCGATCAGCAATTTCGGGTTGCACAGCATCGACATGGCAATCATGACCCGCTGGCGCATCCCGCCCGACAGCTCGTGCGGGTACTGATCCAGTCGCCGTTTCGCCTCGGGGATGCGGACGCGATCCAGCCATTCAAGGCATCGCGCTTTGGCGGCAGAGCCCTGCAAACCCTCATGCACTTGCAACACTTCGCGCATCTGTTGACCGACTCGCAAATGCGGGGTCAGGGCGGTGAGCGGATCCTGAAAGATCATACCGACATCATCGCCGCGGATGCGGTTCAGCTTGTTCACTGGCAGGTTCAGGATTTCCTGACCGTTCAACATGGCAGACCCGATTGCGCGGCCCGCCGGAGGCAATAGCCCCATCGCTGCCATGAAGGTCTGGCTTTTGCCCGACCCACTTTCGCCGACGATGCCCAGACACTCGCCTGGATTGATGTCGAAACTGATGCCCTTGACGGCTTCGACGATGCCATCTGGAGTATCGAACTGCACGCTCAGGTCTTTGATGGAAAATAGACTCATATCAGCGATCCTTCGGGTCCAGCGCGTCACGCAAACCATCACCGATGAAAAACATGGTGATGATGATGGCGACGTAGAATGTCAGGGGATAAAGAAGCTGCCACAAAGTGCCATAGCCCATAGTCCCGGCACCTTCGGCAATCAGGCGGCCCAAAGAGGTGTAGGGTTCAGAGATCCCGAGACCTAAAAACGAAATGAAGCTTTCGGTCAGGATCATTTCGGGCACCAACAGCGAGGCGTACACGATCACAACGCCCAACAGATTGGGCAGAATGTGGCGATACATGATGGTAAACTCACTGACACCGGCGGCACGAGCGGCTTCGATGAATTCGCGGTTCTTCAGCGTCAGGGTTTGCCCCCGAACGATCCGCGCCATGGTCAGCCAACCGACTGCACCCAACGCGATGAACAGCATGAAAAAGGACCGCCCTGCCACGACCAGCAGAAGGATGATGATCAGAGTTGCCGGGATCGCCAGAAGTATGTCGACAAAGCGCATCATGGCGCTGTCGGTACGCCCTCCGATATAACCAGCGGCAATGCCATAGCAAGTGCCAACGATCAACGCAGTTGCAGCCCCAATCAGACCAACCAGTAGCGATGTGGTGGTCGCCTGAATGACACGGCTGTAAAGGTCGCGCCCCAGATCATCGACACCAAAATAGTGACCAGTCTCGATCGAGGGCATTCCCATGCCGCGTACGTCACCCATAACGTTCCAGTCGATCTCTTCATTGGACCAGGCTGCAAAATATGGTCCGATAATCGTGAACAGCACGATCAGACCCAAAACAAAAACACTGGCCATTGCGGCCTTGTTGCGGACAAAACGCATACGTGCGTCCTGCCAGAGCGAGCGCCCCTGAATGACCGTGTAATCAGTGATTTCTTCGGCCAGATGGGCGGCTTTTTGAGATTTTCCTAGCATGAGCCTGCCCCTCAGTAACGAATTTTTGGATCAAACCAGGCATAAGCCAGGTCGGTCAGAAGGTTCACGACAACGGTCAATGCGCCATAGAGAATGGTGACCCCCAGCAGCACCGCATAGTCACGCGATAGTGCAGAGCCCACATAGGCCTGACCCAGACCACCGGTCGAGAAATAGATATCGACAAAGACTGAACCCGTAAGCACGTAGACGAACACCGGCCCGAGATATGAGACAACCGGCAACAACGTAGGTTTCAACGCATGACGCCAAATTACGGTTCTGGTCGGCAAGCCCTTGGCGCGCGCGGTACGGATGAAGTTCGAGTTCAGAACCTCGAGCATCGACGAACGCGTGATCCGTGCAATCGAACCCATATAGGATGTTGCCAGCGCAATCACCGGCATGACCAGATATTGCCATTGACCTCCGTTCCAGCCGCCTCCCGGCAACCAGCCCAGCCAAAGGGTGAAGGTAAGGATCAGGATCGGCCCCATGATGAAGTTTGGCAGAGCTTGCGCCGCGATACCAAGGCCAACGGCGAAATAATCGATCCAGCTATTGTGTTTGATCGCGGCTGCGATCCCAAGGCTTACACCAACGGTTGTTGCGACAAGAAATGAAAGCGAGCCATAGGTCAGAGAAATCGGAAACCCTTGGGCGATGATATCGTTGACGTCCCTGTCCTTGAATTTGAAGGACGGGCCAAAATCAAAATGCACGACGATGTTGTACAGGTAGTCCCAGAGCTGTTTCCACAACGGTTGGTCCAACCCATAGCGCGCCTCAATATTGGCCAGAACCTGCGGCGGCAGCGGTCGTTCTGAGGTAAATGGCCCACCGGGTGCTACGTGCATCAAGAAAAAACAGGCGACGATCAGCAACAGGATCGTCGGAATGGCGATCAGCAGTCGCCGCAGACTGTAGGCAAGCATTTCATGCCCCCATGTTTATTAGCCCTGCCCCGGAAACCTCCGGGACAGGGCGTGGTTCTATGGCGATTATTCGGCGACCTTGTACAGGTTCTTCGAATACCAGTTCTGCTCGACGTTGTTGACGGGCCAGTTCCCTACATCGCTGTCCATCATGTAAACGCCTGCATAGTGATAGATCGGGATTACAGGAGTTTCCTGTGCAATAATCCGCTCTACTTCGGTATAAAGCGGTGCCGGATCGTCCGAAGTTTTGGCTTCGGCCAGCAGCTCATCAACGCGTGCGTTGTTGTACTTACCGTCGTTGTAACCGGAATCCGATTGCAGCAGATCAAGGAAGGTCGAGGCTTCGTTATAGTCGCCACACCATGCGCCGCGAGCCAGCTCGAAGTTCTGGTTACCGCGCTCTTCCAGGAACACTTTCCATTCCATGTTTGCCAGCTCTGCATTGACGCCCAGCTTCTGTTTCCACATCTGGCTGAGTGCTACGGCCACTTTCTTGTGCGCCTCTGAGGTGTTGTAAACCATCTCAAAGCTCAGCGGATTATCCGGACCATAGCCCGCTCCTGCCAGCAACTCTTTTGCAAGTTCATCGCGCTCAGCCTGGCTCATCGAAGCCATCTCCACGTCAGGAACCGTAAAGTTGGCAGTGGCGGCGGGTGCGAACGTGTAAGCCTGGGGCTGACCACCAGCCATCACTTTTTCAGTGATGATCGCGCGATCCACGGCCAGGGACAGTGCCTGACGGACGTTGGGGTCCTTGAACGCTTCGGGACCGCTGTCAGAGACGTTGAAGGTATAATAATAGTTGCACAAACGAGGGAAGCTGATGGCTTCATCCGGATGCTCCTGCTGCAGGCGCGGGAACTGACCAGCAGGAACTTCGGTGCGATCCAACTCACCCGCAAGGTAGCGGGTCAGGGCGACATTCTCGTCATTGATGACCAATGCCACAACTTTTTCGATAATGGTGTTGTCATTGTCCCAGTACATCTCGTTGCGCTCACGCACCGAACGTTCCTGTGGCAGATGCTCGGTCAGGACATAGGCGCCGTTCGATACGATGTTTTCCGGCTTGGTCCATGCATCGCCGAATTCTTCAATCACTTTCTGCGGCGCAGGGAAGGTTGTCGAATGCGTGGTCATCTGAGGGAAATAGGGGAGGGGCGTGCTCAGTGTGACTTCTAGAGTGTGGTCGTCAATGGCTTTGACACCCAGATCATCAACTGATTTTTCACCCGCAATGATCTCAGCCGCGTTTTCAATCGACATCAGTTCCATGAACCACGCGTAGGGCGATGACAGCTCAGGATCGACAGCACGTTTCCATGCAAAAACGAAGTCACCTGCGGTAACCGGATCTCCGTTTGACCATTTCGCGTTATCGCGGAGGGTAAACGTATACACATCCTTGGTGTCATTGACCGAGAATTCGGTGGCAACGCCGGGGACCAGATTACCATCTTCGTCCTGGTTCATGAGACCTTCGAACAAGTCGCGCACGATTTCGGCGCCCGACACATCTTCAACCACTTGCGGGTCGACCGAGCTGTGCTCATCCAGAATGCGATAGATAAACGTCTGATCATCCGCCAGCGCTTCGCCGGTTTCGGGGTGGGTTCCTGCGGCGATTGCTGCGCCAGTTATGATGGTCGAGGACAACAGCCCCGCCAATGAAGTACGGACAATTTTGTGCATGTGATTACTCCCATTATTATGTGGCGTCGGGCTATCCTGCTATTGCAGCGGATACCCATCTACCTGTGTGTCTCCGACAATTGCCGTGCGTTCACCTTGATCTAGATCGCGGCAGGGTCCAAATTTCAGACCATTTCCATTGGGCAGCGTCGGAAAGCCGATTGCGAAAGTTCTCTTTCACTGCTGCAAAATCTGCTGGTTTTTGGAGAAAGGTAAAGGGTTTTAAGTCGCATTGCCGGCTCAAAGATCGATTGAAACCGTAACGTAAGGGAGCATCGAAAGATTATTCTGAAACGCTTTGCTTTGGTGACATTTTCGTGAAGTCATACAAATTGCAAAGGGCGAATGGGTTTTCGTCAACACGCGCAAATGGCGAATCAGGGCAAATTTCAGGGCTTCAGCGCCGCCTTCAAACGGTCATTTGGAAAACACGTCGGCGCACGGCCTGATGCGGCTTGCCAGCGACCGATCGAACGCCGGGTTTTATATCCAGGCAGACCATCGATGCCGCCGACATCATGACCCTGTTCAACAAGCACTTGCTGCATTGTTGCGATATCCGACCGATAGAGGTTGCCGACGTCACCCCAGCGCCCGTGAAAATCGCCGACACCGTATTGGATGCGATCGCCGACATGGCCCACAAACAAAGCGTAGAGGTCACTGTTATTATAGTCTTTGAGGACATAAAAATTAGGCGTGACGATGAAAGCCGGACCGCTGCGACCTGCGGGCATCATCAGATAACCTTCGGCGGCCAGTTCGTGCGCTGGAAAAGGTTTGCCAGAAACACGGCTGACGCCCATTGCTGCCCAATCCCGGATAAGACGCCCTTGATCGGGCCCCTCTAACGCGCATGAAACGGTATTGGGCAGATTAACCTCAAATCCCCAATCGCGATCCGCAATCCATCCGTGCTCTTCAAGATAGGCTCCAATCGACGCAATAGTATCTACGGCTGAACCCCAGATATCCGCTCTGCCATCGCCGTCGCCATCGCGCGCATAGGTCAGAAAATTTGTTGGCATGAATTGTGGCTGACCCAATGCTCCTGCCCAACTGCTCTTTAGTTCTCTTCCTTGCGCATGACCCGCTTCGGCAATTTGCAGTGCTGCGATCAGTTCTGCGGTGAAATAGTCAGCGCGCGTGCTCATGAACCCTTTCGTGCTCAGAACCTGAAATGCATCGTGTCGGATCGGCACCTGACCATATCCACTCTCGCGCCCCCAAATGGCCAGAATGATGCGTGCTGGCACACCGGTTTCAGCTTCAACGCGTGCCAGGGTTTCTGCGTGACGCCTGGCCATTTTACGGCCGATCGACGTGGCGCCCTGTACGGATCCGGCATTAAAATACCGACCCGGCGAGCCAAACTCGGCTTGACGCTGCACCTTTGGTGTTTTTTGAGGGCTGCCCGGTGGCACCAGATCCGGCAGATCCCAATTTAGTTTCACCCCATCAAAAGCTTGCCGAAAAGTTTGCTTGGAAACACCCTTTGCCTTTGCTTGTGGCCAGACGGTTTGTTGCAGCCAGCTCTGAAACTGACGTTCAACAAAAACACGATCCTGCGCCAACAAAGGAGCTGCCAGAACAATCAGGAAGAGAACAGTGAAAACGAAACGCATGGAACCGATCTTGCGCGCCCGTGACGTGGTGTCAACAAGCGCCTTTAGGAGCAAAATTGCAAAAGTCCTTGAGAAAATCCGTGACTCTGTCGATAGTTGCCGGGAACCCCCGCCGTAAGAGGATCATCAGGCGTGACCTTTTCCCGGATGTCTTCGATCGCAGTGTCCGCTCTGGTGACGCTAGTTGCGCTGTTGCTGACAGTGCAGGCAGCTGGGGCAAGTGATAGTTTCATCGACCCACAGGGGCCAATCGCCGAGATCCAAAAAAAGCACCTTCTGCGAGCGACCGCTCTGATTTTGATTGCGGTGATCCCGGTTTTGGTCTTGGTGCCGCTGGTCGCCTATCGGTATCGCCGACGTAAAGGTGGAAACGCATGTTACAAACCGCACTGGGATTTCTCTGCAAAGCTTGAGGTATTGATGTGGGGTGTACCGGTGCTGATTGTGGCGATCCTGTCATTCTACCTTTGGAAAACCACATACCGTCTCGATCCCTATGCAGCCCCTTTCGGGGAGGAACCTGCCTTGCGGGTGCAGGTGGTTGGCCTCGATTGGAAATGGCTGTTCATCTACCCCGATCTTGGAATCGCCACAGTCGGAGAGTTTGGCATCCCCATCAAAAAGCAGGTCGCGATTACGCTGACGACCGACACAGTGATGCAATCGTTTATGATCCCTGCGTTGGCTGGGCAAATCTACGCCATGCCTGGCATGACAACGCAACTGCATGTGGCGGCCGACACGCCCAATACGATGCAGGGTGAGAACACGCAGTATAATGGTCGCGGGTTCACCAAGCAGAAGTTTCTAACGCAGGCTATGCAACCCGTGGATTTTGAGGCCTGGGTTGCCAGCGTCCGGGCGCATGGTATTCCGTTGACAGAAGACACGTATCAGACACTGGCCATGCGTACGGATCGGGACGAAGTTCAGGCGGCGTTAGGAACCGAACTCATGCCGCTGAACGCGCTTTATTTTACGCTGGAAGAAGGTGATTTGTTCCGCTCGATCCTGCATCGTTATCACAGCGGTGAGCCTCTTGCCCTTGACCAGCAACCCGGCACCACTGCGTTCGGGTCGGAGGCAAAACAATGACTTCAGTCGAGACTGGCATTTTGGGTCGCCTGAGTTGGGATGCGTTGCCGATCACCGGGCTCATCCGGACGCCCGATGCCAATGAAATCATCGCCAACGCTGCGGCCGTAATAGTGATAGTGGGCGTTTTGACGGTGCTGTTCCTGCTAACGTGGTTTCGCCTTTGGAGCCCTCTCTGGCGGGATTGGTTGACCAGCGCTGATCACAAGAAAATCGGCATCATGTATATCGTCTTTGCCATCGTCATGCTGGCACGGGGCGTGTTGGAAGGTGTTGTGATGCGGGCTCAACAGGCGGCAGGGCCGGGAGACGGATTTCTGGAGCCCGAACATTTCGCCGAGCTATTCAGTACCCACGGCACCATAATGATCTTCTTCGTTGCCGTCCCCTTTGTCTTTGGAGTGGCAAACTATCTGGTTCCGTTGATGATCGGCGCGCGGGACGTTGCATTTCCGGTTATGAACCAAATCAGCCTTGGCCTGATGGTATCTTCCGGCATGATGTTGATGGTCTCGCTGGTGGTTGGCGAGTTTTCGACCGGAGGTTGGACCGCATATCCGCCCTACACAGGCGCCGCGTTCAATCCCGGCGTCGGGCCGGATTATTGGATTTGGGCCATTGTTGTCTCGGGCGTAGGCACCACTCTCACTGGTATCAATTTTGCCGTTACAATTTACAAGCTGCGTGCACCTGGGATGAAATTCATGCGGCTGCCGATGTATTGCTGGACGATCATCTGTAGCTCAATCCTGATCGTCTTTGCCATGCCGCCCCTTGGCGTGGCTGCGCTGTTGCTGGCCGCTGATCGTTATCTAGATTTCCATTTCTTCACCAATGATCTTGGTGGAAACATGATGAACTATGCCAACCTGTTTTGGCTGTTCGGTCACCCAGAGGTCTATCTGCTGGTCCTGCCTGCTTATGGCATCTATTCCGAAGTCTTTGCCACTTTTTCGGCCAAGCGTCTCTATGGCTATAACTCGCTGGTCATTGCCACGATGTCGATTGCAGTATTGTCTTTCACAGTATGGCTGCATCATTTCTTCACCATGGGCCAAAGCGCGCTGATCAACGCGGTATTCGGCATTGCGACGATGCTGATCGCGATCCCAACCGGTGTGAAAGTCTATGACTGGATGGCCACGCTCTATCGCGGGCGGATACGGTTTTCCGTTCCGATGCTCTATGGTCTAACCTTTTTGATGCTGTTCGTGATTGGTGGCCTTAGCGGGGTAATCCTGG
This sequence comes from Ruegeria sp. AN6, assembly GCF_056540425.1. Lineage (NCBI taxonomy): Bacteria > Pseudomonadati > Pseudomonadota > Alphaproteobacteria > Rhodobacterales > Roseobacteraceae > Ruegeria > Ruegeria sp. AN6. Next base: position 117,311 of record NZ_JBQFWR010000005.1, on the reverse strand, counting down.
CCAATCCGACGATTGACTATCAGGTCCACAACACGTTGTTCCTTGTGGCGCATTTCCACAACGTCCTTTTGCCCGGAGTACTGTTTGCGCTGCTCGCGGGCTATAATTACTGGTTCCCGAAAGCCTTCGGTTTTCGCCTCAACGAATTCTGGGGACGCGTCTCAGTCGTCTGCTGGACCGTGGGTTTCTTGCTGACTTTTATGCCGCTTTACTTTGTTGGTTTGATGGGAATGCCGCGCCGGTCCTACAGTTGGGAGGACCCGAGTTTTCACCCCTACATGATCATTGCCGTAATTGGTGCATTGGTCATCACCTGCGGGTTGTTCTCGATCCTCATTCAACTTTGGGTCAGTATCCGCAATCGAGAAAAAACCCATGCTCCGATAGGTGATCCGTGGGACGGGCGTACACTGGAATGGTCTATCTCGTCTCCGCCACCGCCCTACAACTTTGCCATCATCCCGGAGGTCACCGACCGCGACAACTTTGCCGCCGCCAAAGAGCGCGCTGAAGCTTATCCCAAACCTGAAGCCTATGAAGATATCGAGATGCCGCGCAATACCGGCATCGGATTCATTCTCTGCGTGCTCAGCGGTGTCTGGATGTTCGCGCTGGTTTGGTGGATTTGGTGGCTGGCGCTCCTGATGACGATTGCTATCATCCTGGCAATTATCATCTGGAGCTTTGATACCAGCACCGAAATCATCATTCCTGCCGAAGAGGTCCGCAAAGACCATGAAGCTTGGCTGGACCTTGTCCATAGCACTGCAGCAGTGGATCGCGATTATGAAATCGCCCCAGAAAATCGCGGTCTCGCACGCCCGGATATGGAGGCCGTGACATGAGGCGCGCACCCACGCAAAGCTATCCGGGCATCAACCTTGGCGAAGGCCATGCGAGCGCCCACAAAGCCACCGAGGTTGTCACTTTTGGCTTCTGGGTCTTTCTTATGAGCGATCTGGTCTATTTCGGCCTGATGTTCGCGATCTACATCACGATGATTGATGCACAGTCCGGTGGGCCCGGACCACATGAATTGTTTGATCTGAAAAGCATCTTTGCTCAAACCCTGATATTGTTGACCAGCAGTCTGACCGTAGGGCTGGCGATGCTGGCCTTGAAATACAACTTGCCGCGGGCGCGGATCGTTCTGTGGTTTGGGGTAACACTGATGCTTGGGCTTAGCTTTCTGGTTCTGGAGATCCGTGATTTTCTGAACATGGCAGCCCAGGGCGGTATCCCTCAGCGCAGTGGATTTTTGTCGGCTTTCTATGGCCTTGTGCCACTGCACGGTCTGCATGTCGCGTCGGGGTGTCTGTGGCTGATCGTCTTGGGCATTCAGCTAAGAATGTTCGGACTAACTGACTTGTTGATGTCCCGTATGGTGCGACTGGCATTGTTCTGGCACTTCCTTGATCTGATCTGGGTCGGCATCATCACAATTGTGTATTTCGGAGGGCTGACCTATGGATAGACGCGCTGACCTGCACAAGCGAGAGCGTCGCCGATATGTTATCGGATATGGTGGGTCTCTTCTGCTGACGCTGGCGGTCTTCTTAATCGCTCACCGATACGGGATTGAAACCAAAGGGGTCTATCTTAGCATCGGCCTACTGGGCTTGGCACAGTTGGTTGTGCAGTTGGTGTACTTTCTTCATATCGACAGGCGGCGCAGCAGCCGAGAGGATCTGGACCTGATCCTTTTCTCAACGCTGGTCTTATTGATTATCATCGGCGGGACGGTCTGGATTCTAGGTAATTTGGCCATTCGGATGCACATGCAGATGATGTGATCCGCCAAGCCCTGACCCGCTTGTAGCCGCATCAGGAATGGTTCTTCGCACCACTATCATTGGTTCCATAACCGGTAACTCGATTGGTCAGGCCATCAGGACCAATCCTAACCAAAGCGCGATCCAGCATAAAACCAGACTGAGAATAATGTTGCCAGCTGCGAATGCGAAGGTTCTTTCACGGTTCAACTGCAGTGACTGGTAAGCAAAGCTGGAAAACGTTGTGAAGCCACCGCAGAAGCCAAATACCAATCGGTTCTGTTGCTCGCTCATTTCGATTTCCCCGCCGAGATAACCAACCCAGAGACCAAGCAACAGGCTGCCTGCCACATTCACAATCAGTGTAGCGTAAGGCAGATCGTGGGTCACCTGAAGCGTCAACCAGTGGCGCAGTACAGCACCTGCTCCTCCTCCCAGCGCAAACATGACGTGCAGATGCAGGTCGTTCATTCTGGATGCCTCCAAGGCAAATACTTTCGACCCAACGCTTCACCCAAAGCCGCTACGGTTAAGCCAATTGCGATTTCTGCCCCGAAGGCGGTGATGACGTACCAACCGGTGGTTTCGGCCAAACGCTCCAACTCGGCTACAAATGAAGAAAAAGTAGAAAGGCCGCCACAAAACCCAACAGCACCCAAGTGCAGCACATGTGCATGAACTTTGTGGCGGATAGAATAAAGCCAGCCAAGGATGAAGCAGGCCACAATGTTAATACCGAACGTCTCTGTCAGGAATGGAGCCCCGGGTATCGGCACCGTGAACAGTTCGCGCAGCAGCGAACCCGCAGCGCCACCAACAAAGACGGCTGCGTACATCTGGGCACTACGCCTGAGGGCAGGTGCAGTTTGTGACACCTAGATTGATCCCGCTCTTACCTGTGTCTTATCCCGCATATAGATTGCGAATGGACCGATCAACTGCCCTTGCTAACTCAACCGTTACTAACGACCGATTAGCAAGGTCTTGCAAATTCAGTTGAATCTGGTTCACGTTTGAGAACATCTGCCGGGCTTCGGGCCCACGATCCAGCCGAGGATACACAGCTCTTTACGCCACCCAGGGAGGTCAGGGATGATTGTTCGCAGACTATATTATGTGCTCAGCTTTGTGGTCCTGCCACTTACCCTATTGTTGGGGTATTTCTGGTCCCCTGCGAATTGGCTGTTGGTCATTCTGATCCCGTACGCGATTGTAGGAATGTACGATATGCTGACGACCAAGCATAACGTATTGAACAACTATCCCGTTCTCGGCCACTTCCGCTATATGCTGGAATTTGTCAGCCCCGAAATCCGGCAGTATTTTGTGGAAACCAACGAAAGTGGCCGACCTTTCAATCGGATTATCCGCAGTCTGGTCTATTCCCGCGCTAAAGGGCAGGTGGACACGCAGGCATTTGGGACCCAGTACGACATACTGAGTGTCGGTTATCATCGTTCAAATCATTCACTTTCGCCAAAACATGTCGATGAAAGTGAGGAGCGGATTATGCTTGGCGGGCCTCAGTGCGACAAACCATATAACGCTTCGCGCCTGAATGTTTCAGCGATGAGCTTTGGCGCACTCAGCGCAAACGCGATCCGGGCACTGAACGGTGGCGCCAAGGATGGTGGGTTTGCACATAATACCGGCGAAGGAGGGCTGTCCCCGCACCATCTGGCCGAAGGTGGTGACATCATCTGGCAAATCGGAACAGGGTATTTTGGATGTCGCACCGCCGATGGGGGGTTCGACAAAGACAAATTCGCCGAAAAAGCCAAAATGGATGTGGTGAAGGCAATCGAGATTAAACTTTCACAAGGGGCAAAACCGTCTCATGGAGGGGTATTGCCGGCCGCAAAGGTGGACGAGGAAATCGCGGAAATCCGAGGCGTTCCTGTGCATCAGGATGTAATTTCACCCCCAATACACTCGGCGTTCGATGGGCCGACAGGGTTGATGCAGTTTGTTCAGCATCTGCGGGAAATGTCTGGCGGTAAGCCGATTGGCTTCAAACTGTGCATCGGCCAACCTTCGGAATTCATGGCGATCTGTAAAGCCATGTTGGAAACCGGCATACTTCCCGATTTTATTACCGTTGATGGTGCGGAAGGAGGGACCGGCGCGGCGCCGGTTGAATTTACCAACCGTCTGGGGATGCCCTTGAACGAAGGGTTGATCTTTGTAAACAATTGCCTGCGTGGGATTGGAGTGCGCGACAAGGTGCGCGTGATTTGCTCGGGCAAAGTTGCGACGGGTTTCGACATGGTCGAGAAAATGGCCTTGGGTGCTGATATGTGCAACGCGGCGCGGGCGATGATGTTTGCCGTTGGGTGCATTCAAGCACTGCACTGCAATACCAATCGATGCCCTTCGGGCGTGGCGACGCAGGATCCGATCCGGGGCCGAGCGGTAAACGTGCCGCAGAAACGTCAGCGTGTGCACCGGTTCCATGACGCGACATTGGAAAGCTTCCGCGAGATCTTGGGTGCTATGGGCAAAGCCAAGGTTTCTGAATTGCGACCCAGCGATATCCTCCGTCGCATGGCAGATGAAGGAGAACGATCTTACGCTGAGCTTTACAGCTTCCTGGAAGAAGACGCTTTGCTGGGCAAAACCGTGCCGCAGGAATATGCTGCTGACTGGAGGGCAGCTTCGGCCAGCCAGTTCTGACAACCCCTAGCTTGGGCTTGATCGTGGGTTGTTCTGCACGTGAGTATTAATTTTGCGGATACTCCATTCAACCGCATCCCGCATGGTCCGGCCCAAGGCCACATCAAATGCTTCGACTAGATCAGGGGTCTGATCAGTTGTGGCCATTACGTTTTCCCTGAACGAGCTGGAGGCGATAATCTTGTCCTCGTACTCATCTATGATTTTGATGTTGATGCGAACTTCCACGCGCACCGTTTTTGAGTTTCCCGTTTCGCTGACGACTATGCCCTGAAACTCGCGCAAATCAGGTGCAATCACGTAATCAGCCCGCAGGCCAACCGTCGATCGCCCCACGGCCGCAACCTTGCCGGAGTTTTCATAGCTTTCGACCATCAGCGCTTGAACGATCAACGGCGCGCGATCCACCCAACGGGCCCGAGGTAGGTATTGAACTTGCAGCAAGGTTGGCTGAACGGCGATCTGATCGGTGTTTACCGCCGCCGTCGCTGTGGGTTCCTCAACAACGATCTGTTTCTGTATGCGCGGCAACGAAGACGAGAACGTGCTCTTTGGGGTTAGCAAATAGAGATCGTTGGGCTTTGAGGCTTGCCGCAGCGTTCCCAGGCCAGTGCAACCCGTCATTGCGGCCAGTATCAGAGACAGTGTTAAGGGCCGTATCATTGACGAAACTCCGATGCTTGGGTGCCTAACAAAAAGCGGGCGGGGTCGCGTTCGACCTTGTCGACCAGTCGGTCGAGACTAATCACCAGACGCTGCGATTCCTCGATGAAGCGGATAAACTGAGGCAAGCCAACGCGCAAGAAATCCGAGACCTGACGACGGTTATCCTGAACGACACCATCGATCGTACCCAACAGATCTGATGCCGATTTAGAAGCGCTCAGGACGTCGTCTGATATTTCGTCGATTTTTTCGGTGATGTTCGAAACGGTTTCCGCGACTTGATTGGCGGCCTTACTTACATCGGCTGCGACCGGAGATAAATCCTCGTCCATCACGCGATTGGCCGAGTCGAATGCTCGCTCGGCCGAGTCTAGCGCCCCTTTGGCCGAGTTCATCGTGGATGTAACCGATTCAAGGGTCGTGTTTGCGTTCAGAACAGTTTCACTTATCACGCCAAGTGTCAGGCTGCCCTCATCTGACAGTCGTGTCAGCCTTTCGGCAAGGATTGAACCCCGTTCGATAAAGGGTCGAATCTCCTCCTGAATTACGTTTTCAGCGCTGGCAATGGCGGTGTTTGCAGTCTCGAGAGTTGTTTTGGCAGTTTCTGACGTCTCTTTGATGCTCTTGAGCGTATCGGTTCCTGTGCTCAACGTTGTTTCGGCCGTGTTCGCCAACGTATCCAATCTTTTGGTGAATTCGCCAACATCTTTAGCTGCACCGCCCAGATCGGACGAAAGCGACTGGAAATCCGTCAGTGTTTTATCCAGTTTGCCCGACGCTTCCGCCAGATTGTTCAGGATATCCGACACCGCCTTGCGATTGCTCTCATCTACAACGGAATTGAGGTTCTCCAGCAGGGTGACCGCCTTTTCCAGAACCTCTGGTGCGCCTTCCAGTAAGGACTGGATCGAGCTGCGCTTACTTGTGATGACGCTGTTCTGGGGCAATTTCTGTGCGGTTGGTGATCCACCGGACAACTCAACATATGCCACGCCGGTGACGCCCAGAGACTGCAATTGCGCGATGGTTTCCTTGGTGACGGGGATGCCTGCATCAATCTCAAGTCGAACCCTTACTTTCGAGGGGTCATCTTTGTCCAGATCCAGGGAAATTACCTGTCCCACCGGCAAGCCGTTATAGTTCACGCCACCGGCGGCAGACAGGCCCGAAACATTGTCGAACAAAACATCATAGTAAGCGTATTGACGGGTTACTTCGAATTTGGCGAGCCATAGGAAGAACCCGAAGGCACCAAGAATGCCTGCCAAGGTGAACGCACCAATCAGGATATAATTCGCTCGGGTCTCCATCGCCTCTACCTGTCCTGCCCCTTCTGTTGTGCCGCACGGGCGCGGGGGCCTGTGAAATATTCCTGAACCCAAGGATGGTCGACCTTGGCCATCTCTTCTATCGGACCTTCAACCAGCACACGCTTTTCCGCAAGTACAGCGATGCGGTCACAAATGGCGTATAAACTGTCCAGATCATGCGTCACCATGAACACAGTCAGACCAAGCGCGTGCTGGAGTTCACCAATCAATTCATCATAAGCGGCAGCCCCGATCGGGTCCAACCCAGCGGTTGGTTCGTCCAGAAACACGATTTCGGGATCCAACGACAGGGCGCGGGCCAACGCGGCGCGTTTTCGCATACCCCCGGACAGTTCCGAGGGGAACTTGCTGCAACTTAGCTGAGGTAGTCCGACCAGACTGATCTTAAGTCCCCCAAGCGCGGCCATCAGTTTTTCACTTATGCCGGTATGTTCACGCAGAGGCGCCATCACGTTTTGCAGCACGGTCAGCGAGGAAAACAGCGCTCCGTCCTGAAAGGCGACACCCCAGCTTTTTTCGATGCGCTGACGCTCTTCTTCGGGGCCGTTCAGGACATCAACACCCAGAACTTCGATGCTGCCCGACTTAGGCTTGTTCAACCCAACGATCGTGCGCAATAGCACCGACTTACCGGTGCCCGAGCCACCGACAACACCCAGAACTTCACCACGCCAGACATCCAGATCAAGATTGTCATGGACCACTTGATCTCCAAACTGATTGGTCAGATGGCGCACACGAATAACGGCTTCACGTTTCGTATCGGATTGGGTTTTGTTTTGCAGCGCGGCCCCATCCATCTCATATCCCCATTTCTGAGAAAAAGATCGAGAACAGCGCGTCTATCGCAATTACCATGAAGATCGATTGCACGACCGAGGCTGTCGTCCGCTGACCAACACTTTCGGATGAGCCTTTGACCTGCATGGCTTGCCAGCAGGCAATAACTCCGATCACCAACGCGAAGAAAGGAGCTTTGATCATTCCAACGGCAAGTTGTGCCACCCCAGTATTTTCCTTCAACCGGGTCAGGAACATGCCAGGGCTCACTCCAAGGTCGATCCAACTCATCAAAGCGCCACCGATTAAACCTGCCATGTCGGCCACAAAGCCCAGGATTGGCAGCATGATAAGCAAGGCTACGACACGCGGGATGACGAGAACTTCGATCGGGTCAAGCCCGAGTGTCCGCATCGCATCAATTTCTTCCTGCACCTTCATGGAGCCGATTGAGGCGGTAAAGGCCGATCCAGAACGGCCTGCGACTATAATCGCGGTTAGCAGGATACCCAGCTCTCGCAGGATAGAGATTGAGATCAGCTCCACTACAAAGATCTCGGCCCCAAACTGTTTTAACTGAGTCGCGCCCTGGAACGCTAAGACAACCCCAATCAAAAAGCCCATCAAGGAAACAATCGGCAGAGCTTTGAAGCCGACCTGCTCCATCTGCGAGAACAAAGCAGCACGCCGCAACCGCCAGGGCATGATCAAAGTTCGAACCAAGCGATGCAGGGTAAGGCCCAGGAAGCCGACGATCGACAACGTGTCTTGCCAGGCACCAAAAGTCTTTTGACCGACCCGAGCAACCCAGTTCACAAAACCCTGCGACGGCAGCTCCACTCCGGCCGCATCGGGTATGTTGTGCGATACCGTCTCGATCAACGAAGAATGCGCTGGGGCCACCCCTTCAAGCCGAACTTGGGCCCCATTGGAACTCATCCGTCGTACGAGGTTGGCAACAAGCCATGCCCCTCCGGTATCCAAAGACTCGACTTGTGACATGTCTATCGTCGCATCTTGCCCATTGGGCGTAAGAGCCGCAAAATCCCCTTCAACACGATCCAACGATTGCGTGCGCAAGTCCCCCGATATCCGTATGCAAACGCCGGTTGCGCTCGTCTCAGAATTTATCGTCGGCCGTGTCATAGCCGTATGTGATGGCAAACACTTGGGACCTGCAATGGATTTGTTCAAACAAGCTAAGATTTTACCCTCACGCATGGCGAGTGTGCGACAGTGAAATTCGGGGCGAAGATTGCAAAAGAAACAGTGCAATTGGTCGAAACCCGTCATTTGAATACCAAGATTCTGCTGGCCAAACCTCAAAGGATATTGATAGGCGCGCGGGAGCAAAACAGGTTAATATTCAGATAATTATGGACAAATATCCTTCTTGAGGTATCGTGTGATGGAAATTTCAAGTTGTGGTTGAGTTTGCTGAACGGGCGGCTTGGTCGGCAAATAGATTAGCTTGTAGGGCGCATTTCTGCCTCGCCACCGACGCTTGCACCACATGCCTATTGCGCACGAACTGAGAGGTGGATGATGGTCAATTGGTTGGTGAATATTCTACAGAATTATCCTGAGCTGGCGGTATTTTTTTCGATCGGTATCGGTTTCTCAGTCGGCCCGTGGAAGGTGAAGGGATTCAGCCTGGGCACAGTCACCGCAACGTTGCTGGCGGCCGTGGTGATTGGTCAAGCCCAGATTGACATCGACTCGGCGGTCAAATCGACTTTCTTCATCTTGTTCATCTTTGCCGTGGGTTACGGTGTCGGACCGCAGTTCATTCGCGGTTTGAAGGCAGACGGCGCGCGTGAGGTGCTCTTTGCGCTCAGCGTGCTCGCGCTTTGCCTTGTTATTCCCATCATCGCAGCCAAGGTGGCGGGGCTAGAGCTTGGCTATGCAGCGGGGCTTTATGCCGGATCGCAGACGATTTCGGCGGCGATTGGAGTTGCCACTGACCAGATCGGTCAGCTGGGCCTGTCTGCGGAACAGGCCAAGACCTATGCTAACCAGATTCCGATCGCCTATGCGGTGACCTACATCTACGGCACTATTGGGTCGGCCATCATTCTGGCCAAGATCGGCCCGCGCCTGATTGGCGTCGATCTGGTCGCGGCCTGCAAGGAATATGAGGCCAAGCTGGGTGGCACGACGTCGGTGGAAGCCGGTGATGGCATCGTCTCAGCTTATCGCGCGATCGAGGCGCGGGCCTTCGAGATCCCAGAAGGTAGTGATCTGCTGGGGCAACCGGTCAAAGACCTGATGCCCGGTATCCGCATCTATGCCGAACGCCTTAGACGCGACGGGAAGATCATTGAGGTAGACGATAACACCGTATTGCAGGCCGGAGATATCGTGATGTTCTCAGGCCGCCGCGCTGATCTGGTGGGGTTGCTTGAGACCAACCTCACAGAAGCTGATGCGCCTGATCTACTGAGTATTCCATCGGAAAAGCTGGATGTGCTGATCACCAGCAAAGAGGTGCATAACAAGACGCTTGAAGTACTCAGCAAATTGTCGATCGCGCGGGGCATTTATGTCTCAAAACTGATGCGCAACATGCAGGATTTGCCGCTGCTGCCAGGCACCGTTGTGCATCGAGGTGACATCGTCACAATTCAGGGCAGCAAACGGCACGTTGAGGCCGCAATTGCCCAGATCGGCTATGCAGACCGCCCGGTAGACACCACGGATCTGGCCTTTGTGGGTTGGGGCATATTCATCGGTGGGATCATCGGAACTCTGTCAGTCATAATGGGTGGTTTTCCCATCAGCCTTTCCACCACCGGAGGCGCGCTACTGGCCGGGCTGGTGCTGGGCTGGCTGCGCACTGTCCATCCGACATTTGGCCGAATACCTGGCCCGGCGCTCTGGTTGATGAACACGCTGGGTCTGAACGTGTTTATCGCGGTGATTGGGATCACCGCAGGACCGGGATTTGTCGCGGGGCTGCAACAGGCTGGTATCGCTTTGTTGCTGTGGGGGATCGTCGCGACTTCGCTGCCGATGATCTTTGCGGTTTATGTCGGGCATTATGTGTTCAAATTCCACCCGGCCATTCTGTTTGGTGCCTGCGCAGGTGCGCGCACCACGACGGCGGCGTTAGGTATGATCCAGGAAGCCGCGCAAAGTCGCATCCCAGCGCTTGGCTACGGCATGCCGTATGCGATCGGGAATACATTGCTGACCATCCTCGGGATGGTCGTCGTTTTGGTTCTAAGTTGATTTGGAGAGGTTATCGTTATGGATAGAGTAACGCTGCACGATTACGAAGCGCTCAGCCCGTTTCAGATCAAGGATGAATTGATCAAGCTGGCTTCGGCCGAGGCACGTAAGGCCAACAGCGCCTTTCTGAATGCGGGACGAGGCAATCCCAACTGGGTCGCCACCCGCCCACGCGAAGCGTTCTTTGCCCTTGGTCAATTTGCAATAACTGAATCCAAACGCGTGATGGACCATCCTGCTGGTTTAGGCGGAATGCCTGCGCAGAAAGGCTGCCATGAACGGCTGCAGAGTTGGGCGTCTGATCATTCTGAAACACCGGGCGTCGACACGCTGCTTGAGGTCGTGGCGCATGCCATTTCCGCATTTGATTTCGATGCAAATGAGTTTGTGCATGAGCTGACAGATTCGATCATCGGTGACAACTATCCGGTCCCCGACCGCATTCTAAAACACAATGCCGCCATCGCCCATGAGTACCTGATGTGGTCCATGTGCCGGGGTCACCGGCCTGACGCTCAGTTCGATCTGTTCGCAGTCGAAGGCGGTACGGCGGCGATGTGCTACATCTTCAAGTCGCTGAAAGCCAATCGGTTGCTGAACCCCGGCGACACGATTGCGCTGTGCACACCGATATTCACCCCCTATCTGGAAATGCCAGAGCTGGAGGACTACAGCCTTGAATCTGTCCATGTGGAGACCGACGAGGAAGACGGGTTCCAACTGACCGACGACGCTGTGGAAAAGTTGAAAGATCCCAAAGTAAAGGCGTTCTTTCTGGTCAATCCCGGTAATCCGTCTTCAGTTGCGCTCAAAACCGCTTCGTTGCGCAAGTTGGCGGATTTAGTGGAAAATCAACGTCCTGACTTGATCGTGCTGACAGATGATGTCTACGGCACCTTTGTGCATGATTTTACCTCGGTCATGGGCCATCTGCCGCGCAATACGATCGGAGTATATTCCTATTCGAAGTATTTTGGCTGCACCGGCTGGCGGCTTGGTGTGATTGCCGTAGCGCAAGACAATATCTTCGATCTGAAACTGGCGGATCATCCGGACGAGATCAAGCAGGCCTTGGACAAGCGCTATGGCACACTCAGCCTGACGCCACGGGATATCCGCTTTATTGACCGGTTAGTGGCCGATAGTCGCGATGTCGCTCTAAACCACACGGCGGGTCTATCACTGCCGCAGCAGGTTATGATGACTCTGTTTTCGCTGTGCGAATTGGTCGATAGCAAGAAAATCTATCAGACCGCCTGCATGGAACTGGTTCATCGCCGTTTTAAACTCCTGACCGAAGCGATGGGGATCGAGGTGCAGGCAGGTGCGCACTACGACGCATATTACGGCATCATCGATTTTGAATACTGGCTGCGAAAATATGTCGGCGAAGATGTCGTGGCATGGATTAAACAGAATGTTCACCCGTTGGATATCGCGTTCAAGCTGGCCGAAGACTATGGCATCGTTTTGCTGAACGGCAGCGGATTTGATGCACCCGGATGGTCCGCTCGCGTTTCCTTCGCTAACCTGCCGGATGAAGCCTATTCGCAGATCGGAACAGCTGTTCGATCAGTTGCGCGGGGCTACGTGCAGGCCTACCGCGCCGCGAACAATTTGCCGCTGCATGGCTAGATCAAATTCCCTACACCTGTGCCTGAACTGGTGTTACCCATAGGCGCAGGGGAGGATGAATTTGGAGATATCCGAACAACGCATTAAGGCGATGACAACGGCGGGCCTGAACCTGATCGGGCAAGCGCTGTCGATCTATGACAGTCAGTTGCGCCTTGTAGTCAGCAATCTGAGATTTCAGGAAATGTTCGGTTTACCGGATGAACTTGTCGAACCAGGTGCATTGTTCCACGACACAATTCACTTTCTCGCCAGCCGTGGCGAGTACGGCCCGGACGGTGATGTCGCCGAAATGGTTGAGACCCGTGTTGCTCAGGCGTTGGCGTTCGAGCCACACTACATGGAGCGTACTCGACCTAACGGCCAGGTGATCTCGGTCGAAGGTGCGCCCTTGCCGAATGGTGGTTGGGTGGCTGTTTACACAGACATTACGCGCACCAAACAGGTCGAAGAATTGCTACGCAGTCGTTCGGAAGAACTGTCCGGCCAACTTTTAGGACACGCTGAAGAGCTTTCGGCAACAAACCGGAAACTGGCTGCAACGATTACGGCGCTTGAAGAGGCTAAGCGCCAGTTGACCGAGATCGAGGCGCGCACGCGGATGACAACCGAGATGATGCCGGCTCATATCGCGCATCTGGATACTGATGGACGATACGATTACTCAAACCGCCGCCTCAGTTCGGTTATGCCCGGCCGCCCGTCTGACATTCTGGGCCTTCACATATCAAAGGCCTTGGGGCAATCGGCCTATGATCGGGTAAAACCGCATCTGGAACAGGCGTATGGCGGCCAAGCTTCGGTTTTTGAGTTTACCGAGGATCAGGATTCGCGCCGCATTCGCGTGTCCTTCACGCCAGACAAAGCTGGTGGCGTTTATGTCATGTCGGTGGACATTACCGAAGAGACACAAGCTCGTGTCGCCCTTCAGCAAACGCGACGCAGAGCGATGGCGGCGCAAATGACCAGCGGGCTCGCCCATGACTTTTCGAATTTGTTGACCATCATATTGGGAATGCAGGCGCGACTTGAGAAGATGGATTTGCCTGTCGAGGCAGGTCAGCTTGTATCAGCCACGCAGCAGACCGCACGGCGAGGCGGGCAATTGTTGAACCGCATCGCAGACATGACTGGCAATCGCACGCCCCAACCACAGGCGACGGATATGCGCGGGCTACTCGAGGATTTGCGCATTCTGGCCACACCTTCCTTACCGCGCGGAATGGGACTGTCGGTCGTAAATACTTTGCCCAATAAGCCGTTGATGCTTGATCCAGGTATGGTGCAGGATGCTCTACTAAATCTCGTGCTGAATGCCCGAGACGCCTGTGGTACGTCCGGTCAAATTACCATCAGTGTGCATGCGATCGGAACCATTTGGATCGAAATTACGGTCTCGGACACGGGTTCAGGCTTTACTCCGGAAGCGCTGGAGCAAGCATTAAATCCGTTCTTTACCACCAAAGGCAGCGATGGATCGGGGCTGGGACTTCCGATGGTTTATGACACCGTAAAGCTCGCCGGGGGCGATCTAAATTTACGGAACACGCCTTCTGGTGCATCGGTTGTAATTCGCCTGCCTTTCCGACCAGCGCCGCCCTCTCAGGCGGGTCTTGTACTTTTGGTGGAGGACAACGATGAATTGCGCAGCCAATTTCGGGAAATTCTGATTGGATTGGGCTGTTCTGTCATCGAAGCGAGCTCGGTTGAAGAAGCACTTACTTTGACGTCCGATATTGAAGATATCACGCTGGTGCTATCAGACATCCGGCTTGAGGGTGAAGGCACCGGCATCGATATCGTCGACCATCTGAGTGGTGCTTTGCCTTGCATCCTGATGACATCCCTACCGATTTCCGATCCGTTGCATCATCAAGCGCTGAAACGCGCGCCTGTCCTGAGCAAACCTTTCACACCAGAGCAGCTTTCCGCTCTGATCCGTACCGAGGCCGCGTAGATGACACAACCATTGGTGACCATTCTTGATGATGAACCTGAAATACGGCACATTTTGACAGGCGCTCTCGAAGATGCGGGTTTTCGAACCCAAAGCTTTGCGCGCGCGCGTGAATTCGAAGCGTCGTTGAAGCGGGTCACGCCAGATGTCTGCCTTGTGGATTTGTCGCTACCTGATACTGATGGACTGGCACTGGTACATCGCCTTGCGCTCGAGCAGGGGGCCGCTGTCATTATCATCTCGGGCCGGGCACAGGTGCAGGATCGAGTGACAGGGCTCGAACTTGGGGCGGACGACTACATAACCAAACCTTTCGACCCCGCAGAGGTCATTGCGCGTGTTCGCGCCCGCTTGCGATCTACTGGTCCTGCTGTGCAAAACTCAGATGCCGCCGAATTCAACGGATGGACCGCGCATTTTGACCGATATGTTCTGATTGATGAAAATGGTGCGGAAACACCATTCAGCCACGCCGAAGGTGAGGTTCTGCGCCTCTTCCTCGAAAGTCCCAAACGCCTTATCAGTAGAGCGCGTATGCAAGAGATTTTGGGCGGCGGCGCAGGCGACAGCTTTGATAGAGCAATGGATGTACGTATCTCACGGTTGCGGACAAAGTTGGGAGAGGACCCCAAAAATCCGCGCCTGATCAAAACTATCTACGGGGCAGGGTACATCTTTCTAGGCGACGTTACCTGGCGATGAGCATCCCCTTCAAACAATTGTCAATTTACCGCCACAACGAATGAGCCGGCATTTCTTGAGGCGAGAGCTCATTCGCGAAATGCCCGGTCCTTGATCTTCAATACCGGTTGGATCAGGTAATCCGGTTTACGCCTGATGGAGGCTCCACTCTCACAGCGCAAGCCAATGAAAATGGTGAATTCGATTTGGAAGTACCGGATGGAACGTTTCGCGGGCAATTGGAAATCATCAAGTCTTATTCGACAGCGAGCAGCGAAATTACCGCGCTGGATGCTCTTCAGGTTTTGCGTATGTCCGTCGGCCTCGACCCAACTTGGGGGGCTGCCGCTGCAGAGAATTTCATCGCAGCCGACATAACCCAAGATGGGTCGGTTAATGCCCTCGACGCGCTTGCTATTCTACAAGTCGCGGTTGGCCAACCCACCGCACATGGGGCCGAATGGGTCTTTCTGGACGCAAACGCAGATTTGTCTGATATCTCCAGAAACAATGTAAATTACAATACAAGCGTCGATGTCACCATAATAGATGGCGCTTTGACGCTTGATATGACTGCAATACTCCTGGGAAATGTCGAAGCAGTTTGAGCATGGGCTTCAGGCCCCGATCACTCCCTGAATGCGCGATAAAAATAGTCAGCCAATGGTTTGATCAGATAGGATAGAGGCGTACGCTCATCTGTCTTGATCATAGCTTCAACTGGCATTCCAGGCAGCAGTTCCTGACCATTGAGACGATCAAGCTGGCCTTCATCGGGCACCACTTCAGCCCGATAGAAAGTAAAGCCGCTGGCCTCATCGGTGAACGTGTCAGCCGAAACGTTGACTACATGGCCGTCAATCTCGGGCGTGTCACGCTGGTTGAAGGCCGGGAACCGAAGGGCGACATCCTGTCCACGATGCAACTGATCTACATGCAATGCGTCAACACGTGCGGCAACCAGCAACGGAGTGTCCTGAGGAACTACGTACATCATCGGTTCACCGGGTTGTATAACCGACTGAATCGCAAAAACCTGGCTGTCATAGACGGTGCCTGCAACGGGCGCGCGAATATCCAAGCGCGACAAACGTTCGGTAAGTGCAAGACGCCTTTCTGCCAACTCAACCGCACGAGATTGAACGTCTCGAAGTTCGGTAATCGCCTCTTCGCGGCGGGTAGCCTGCAGTTCGACAATCTGAATTTCGGTCGTTGCGATCTGGCCCTTGAGCCGTGCAATGGTTGATTCAAGCCGCCCTATTTGTCCGGTAAGATTTGCCTCTTCTCTTTGTAGGGCAGAGACACGGCTTGCTTGCGTCAGACCGCGTTGCAGCAAACCCTGCTGATCTTCAAGTTCGGTTCTGATGAGTTCAACTTGCGTATTCAGTGATGCAAGCTGAGCCTGAATACCTTCAATCTCATTTTCGATCTGAACCTTTTGTTTGCCTAACTGGTCAATCTGTTGGGTCAGCGTGTCAAGTCTTGCATTGAACAAACGTTGCTGGCCCGCCAGCAAATCGTCACCGATTGTTTCATTGGATTTGAGCTCCTGCAGGCTTTGGGCAAGTGCATCGTTATCCGCACCGTCCCTCTCTGCCTCAAGCCGAGCCTTTCGGGCAAGCAACTCGAATAGCTGTGATTCAACGATGGTTGTCTCCGACGCCAGAAAAGTATCGTCGAGCCTCAGCATCAATTCGCCTTCAGTGACACTATCACCGTCACGCACGAAGATTTCACCGACTACCCCGCCATCCGGATGTTCGATCACCTGACGGTTGCTTTGGACTTCAATCACACCCTGTGAAATGATCGCCCCGGCCAGTTCGGTGCGAACGCTCCAGATTCCTAACCCTAACACCAGAATTGCCAGGGCCAACAAGCCGACAACGGCTGGTGCCGTGATGCTCCAGGCTGGACGTGAACTCTTGTCTGACATCATTCACCCACCTTATTCAGATGCCGTTTTATGACGTTGGCGTTTTGTACCATTGTATTCAACACCTCATCGCGCCCGCCGGATTTTACGATCTGACCCTTTTCAACGACGACAAGATCATCGCACTCTGAGATAGCTTGCGGGCGATGGGTCATGATGATGGTGGATTTGCCTGCTTTCTTGAGCTCGCGTACCGCAGTGTTCAAAGCCAGAGTTCCATCGGCATCCAAAGCCGAGTTGGGTTCATCCAAGATCAACACAACAGGATTGCCATAGAGTGCCCGGGCAAGTGCAATGCGTTGTTTCTGACCACCCGAGAGCTGACTATCGTTCCCCTCGAGGAACGTGTCATAGCCCTTCTCAAGGCCGAGAATCAAATCATGTGCATTCGCCGTTTTCGCCGCTGCAACTACCGCTTCGGGATCAGGCGACTGAGACATACGGGCAATATTCTCGGCCACAGTACCATTGAACAAGGTAACTTGTTGCGGCAGATAACCAATGTGCTGCCCCAGATCGTCAGGATCGTATTGGTCCAGCGTCGCACCCCCCAGACGGATTTCACCTGCTGCAGGGGGCCATAAACCAAGCAGCGCCTTGGCAAGCGTTGTTTTGCCAGATCCGCTTTTACCGATGACGCCTAGCGCTCTGCCGGGCTCCAGCTCAAGCGCGGCATTGCGCAATGTTGGGGTTTTGGCGCCGGGCGGAATTACGGTCAAACCTTTTGCTACAAGATGCGCCTTTGGGGTTGGCAGCTTAGTGCGCGATGCCTCTGGTGGTGTAGAGTCGAGAAACTGGTTCAGGTTGATCCAGGCTGTACGCGCGCGTTCAATCATTGACCATTGGCCCACCGCCATCTCAATTGGTGCCAAAGCACGACCCAATAGGATAGTGCCTGCGATCATCGCACCGGGTGTCATTTCATTGCGAAGAACAAGCCATGCACCTAGTGCCAACATCGCAGATTGAAGAAACAGCCGAAGTGATTTGGTGAGAGAGGTGAAACTGCCTGTCCAGTCGCTGGCGGAAATCGACTGCGAGAGCGCTTCGGTCCGCTGTTTCAACCAACGCTTAGATACATCCTCCTGCATACCTTGCGATCTCACCACCTCGGCAGCTTGCCGGGCGTGTTCAGAAAATGCGTTGGCTTTGGCTGTCGCCACCTGCGCTTCAGCGACTTTACGGTGCGTTAAACCTTGGTTGAGCAGAGCAATCACTACCAAAAGTGTACCACCAGCCACCGCCAGCCAGCCCAACAATGGGTGAAACAGAAAAATCGCAGCAAGAAATACTGGGGTCCACGGAATGTCCATCACTGCAAGCAAAACAGGGGAGGCGCATAAAGAGCGAATCGACTCCAAATCGCGCAACGCCGTAGCAGGCGCTGAGCGAATTTGCGGAAACAGGGCACGGCGCATCGTTCCTTCAAACACGCGCTCATCAAGGGATGACTGGAAACGGGCGCCAAATCTGGCAACGATCCGGCCACGTGCATAGTCCAGCATCGCCATCAGCGCATAAAGCAATGCGACAAGCAGAAACAAAGCTGACAGTGTTTCGGTCGAGCGTGACCCAAGGACCCGGTCATATACCTGCAGCATAAACAGTGGGCCGGTCAACATCAGCAAGTTGACAAACACACTGAACAGGAACGCAAGCGCAAGGAAGCTGTTGCCTTGGTTGCGGACTTTTCGAAGCTCGTGGCGCTGGGGTGGGGTGTTGCGATTTTTCAAACTCACACGAAAGGCCCTTGATTGCTCACATCGAGAACTCGTCAAAAGCCGAATTTCCAGAACCCGAAATCGACCTGACAATTGTGGCAACTATATCTGCGCGCTTATGCAGGGACAACGCGCGTTATCCGCTGCTTAGTAGCTTTCGGCGGTGATTATGCTGTTGCTCGTTCGAAAATGGCAGGAACACGCCGACTGCCTTAGCGTGATCCGCGCCGGCCTTGGAAAACTCCGCCAGCCATTTTCAGTCGGAGTTTACTTTAGCTTCCAAAACAAGGCAGCCATTCAGGCGCGAACCGCTTTACTGCGTTCATTGAGTACATTTGCAAGTTTGCCAAATACATTCACATGCACCGCGGTGTTGACTTCGCCAGCCAACTCAATGAACCGGGTGTCGACGCCATACTCGCGCGCTTTCCAGAGAGCAGGTCCCAGAGCATCCAGAGATGTTCTTTTCATTAAGAAATTTCTCGCTTTTTGGATTTGCAGAGTTTTGCACCAATATCTCGCGGATCACTCAAACCCAAGATGGGGTCTCTACCAGTCGCCCTGTCAGAAAAGACAATGGGTATTTGTTTGCAGATAACGTGCGCCGCACTCAGTTTGAGAATTCATTCACCGGCACCAAATATTGCATCAGATGTGCTAACGGGACAGATGCCTTGCAGGTTGCTCTCATGGCGCTAGAGGTTAGGCCGATTGATTAAATCATCACACCTGGTTTTCCTACATCGCGACGGCGAAATTTATCAGGCTATTGGGAACGACACCCGTTTATGTCGACATTGATCCCACCACCTATAGTCTTGACCCCAATAAGTTGGACTCGGCCGATAATGTCCCGGACCCCGGCCACTACCCCTGTGTCGCTTAATGGGCAGCCTGCTGATCTCAACCACATAAATGAAGTTGCTTCGGCACATGGTCTGCCTGTGATCGAAGATAGAGCGCAGAGCTTTGGCGGATCTCTGCACGGCAGGCCTTCAGGGAACTTGTCAAAAATCTCGTGCACCAGCTTCCTTCCATCGAAGCCGACTGGTTGTTACGGTGATGGGGCCGCTATCTTCACGCCGGATGATGAACTGAGCGTGTCCTCCGTCAGATTGCTCGACATGGGCAGGATCGGTGCTATTACCGCCTGAGAGTAGGAATAAACAACCCACCGCGTCAGATCCTAATGCAGATCTGCCAGTTGGCGATTAGGCAGCAGCAAGTGTGATCAGCCTGACAATGCTCCCATACATACAGGAACATACGCAAGCACGGATCTTCGACGCATTGAAACAAGCAATTTGATAACTGTAGTGACCCTAAGGGGACCCGCCTAGTTTCTCAGAGTAGCGGTTGGTTTAAGATAGACCAAATCGCAGGCTCTATTTGCTGTAATAGTCGCGATACCAGTTTACAAAAGCCTGAATGCCGTCCTTGATTTCTGTCTTTGGGCGATAGCCAGTCAATCGGTGCAGCAAATCGGCATTGGCCCAAGTCGCGGGCACGTCTCCCATCTGCATCTCCATGTAGTTTCGGATCGCGGGCTTGCCGAGGCTTTCTTCGATCGCGTCAACGAAATCCAACAGGCGCACTTTGTCAGAGTTACCAATGTTAACAATGCGGTATGGCGCGACAGGGCTTAAGCTATCGCCTTCAGCGATATCGTCAGGAGATTCGGGCCGAACCGGAGCGACATCGATTAAAAGTGAAATGGCTCGCACCAGATCATCAACATATGTGAAGTCCCGATACATGTCGCCATGATTGTAGATGTCAATGGGCCGATCTTCTAGGATCGCATCTGTAAATTTAAAAAAGGCAAGATCCGGACGCCCCCAGGGGCCGTAGACCGTGAAAAAGCGAAACATGGTTGTCGGCAGATCCCAAAGGTGCGCATAGGAATGCCCCATCGCTTCGTTCGCTTTCTTGGTCGCAGCGTACATCGTAAGTTGATGATCTGCCTTCTCGCATTCGTCAAAAGGCATATCAGGATTAGCCCCATAGATTGACGAGGTGGAGGCCATCAGCAAGTGCTGTACTTTATGCCGCCGCGCCGCTTCCATCACGTTAAATGTTCCGACAACATTGCTTTCGACATAGGCGCGCGGGTTTTCCAAGCTATACCGGACGCCGGCCTGCGCCGCGAGGTGGATGATCACGTTCGGTTCGAATGCGTCAGCCATTCGATCGAAGCTCTCAGTGTCTTCCAGCATCCCTTCGTCACACGAAAAGTTCGGGTTTTCCAACAACAGCGCGTGCCGGCTCTGCTTGAGGCGGACATCGTAATAATCCGTCATCCCGTCATAGCCGTGAACGCGATTACCATTCTCAAGCAAAAGTTTGGCAAGATGAAATCCGATAAATCCGGCGGTGCCTGTGATCAGAACCTTTTGCATGAGGTTGCTTCCTTGTGTCTGGGCTTGGCGCTTGCGTCCACCGGCACATATGACGCCTACAGTCCTACGGCTCAAGCCGTCATTTCCCTATTGGCCGGTTTTCACTTTTCTATCCAAATCAACCTGCTCATCCGGGCCAGGGGAGCGAATAGGTTTTGACATTCGTAAAGAACTTCATGGCCTCAATGACCCCTTCTTTGACACCATTTCCTGAGTCTTTGATGCCTCCGAACGGGGACATCTCGATGCGATACCCGGGTTGTTCCCAGATGTTGCAGGTGCCAACATTCAGACCATTGATATAGGCAATGGCACGATTAAGGTCGTTGGTGCAGACGCCCGAACTAAGACCAAACTCCGTAGAATTCGAGATGCGCATCACCGCTTCGTCATCTTCAGGCACGCGAATGATCGGGATGATGGGGCCAAAGGTTTCCTCCATGACCAGTTCGCAGTAATAGGGCACTTTGTCGACCACGATGGGCGGTAGCAACGCGCCCTGGCGGCCAGGGTGGTATAGTATTTCGGCTCCTGCTTTCTCAGCAAGATGAACGCGTTTATCAAATAGTTCAGCGGCTTTGTCGTGAATAACACAACCCAGCTCAGTCTCGGGGTCTTGCGGATCTCCAAATTTGATCTTCTTCGCCTTCTCCAGAACTGATGCCACAAACTTTTCGGCCACGCTGTCCTGCACCAAAATACGTTTGATTGCGGTGCAACGCTGGCCAGAGTTTCCGGTAGCACCTGCCACCGCAATTCCAGCAGCCTTTTCAAGATCGGCGTCACACAGATCGTTCAGAACTATAAGTGGATCATTGCCGCCAAGCTCAAGCGCCTGACGCTTAAATGCGGCCTTCTCCGCTATCATCTTGCCCACTGGCACACCACCGGTGAAAGTGATGATGTCAATGTTTTCATTGGTGATCATCTCATCGCCGATATCCTGCGGCCACCCGGTGATCACCTGGAACATCTCAGCTGGCAGACCGGCTTCGTACAGGATGTCCGCCAGTGTCAGACAAGTCAGCGGAGTCAGCTCGGTTGGCTTACAAACCATGCAATTGTTTGTTGCAATTGACGGAGCAACCTTGTGGCTGACCATGTTCAAAGGGTGGTTAAAGGGGGTGATCGCGCTGATTGCGTTCACCGGTTCGCGCATAGTGAAAATCTTGCGAGCCCTGCCATTATGGGTCAAATCGCACGAAAATGTTTCACCATCATCCCTCAGCGCTTCGCCGGCTGCGAATTGAAACACATCCTGCGCACGTTTTGTCTCATAAATTGCGTGCTGATGGCAGATGCCCAGCTCTAGCACGAGCCATTTAACCAGATAGCCACGGCGCAGGCCGATTAACTCTGATGTCCGTTGTAGGATCTGGTTACGCTCATGGCGTGTCAGGCTGGGTTTGTATCGAGCGGCAACCTCAAAAGCGCGACGCGCATGTTCGGCCTGGCCAGCAGGAACATTGCCGACAACTTCATTGGTATAAGGGTAGTGGACCGGAATTGTCTCATTTGCAAAGACGACCTCGCCACCGATCCTCATCCCCTCGGTTCTGATTTCGTTTGCTGACATGTCCCGAACTTTCCTACATTAAGCGAATGAGCGGGAATATGTCATCCAAATCAGATCATGTCTCGCCCGATTGCTCTGAAAACACATCAAACGCTTTCAGTGCCTTGGCGCTGTAGGCATATGACGGTCCGCCTCCCATGTAGGTCGCCATAGCCAGAGCCTCGCACAGTTCGCCGCGGGTCGCACCCAAACGAACCAAAGAACGGACGTGGAAACCGATGCAGCTATCGCATCGCGTGGCGATCGCAATGCCAAGGGCCATGAACTCCTTGGTTTTTTCACTCAGTACACCGTCCGTTTTGGCAGCTTTACCCATAATGCCAAACCCACGCACGGTTTCCGGCACTTCCTTTGAGAACACACCGATATTGGCCTCGGTTTCGGCCATGAAGTCTTTCCAGTCCAACTGTTTTCTCCTTATCCGCGTTCATCCGCGCCCATACGACGCTCTAACCAACGGACGCCAGCACTGATTATCAAGACCAGCACCAGATATTCAAAGATCAGCAAAGTATAGATTTCGAGCGGACGATATTCGGTCACCACTAGCTCGTTCGCTCGGCGTGTCAGTTCCTGCATACCAATGACGCTCGCAAAAGCGCTCATTTTCACGATGTAAATGAACTGATTGGCCAATGGCGGCAGAATGCGTCGGATTGCCTGCGGCAGGATCACATAGCGCATAGTCTGAAAGTAGTTCAGCCCGATTGTCTGCGCAGCTTCGCTTTGGCCTTTGGCAATTGATTGAATCCCGGCGCGGTAAATTTCAGCGGTAAAGGCACTGTCCGAGATTGCCAATGTGATGATCGCCCCCCAGAATGGATCGATGGGTATATTCATTCCCATCGACTGAAAGACGATTGGCAAACCATAAAAGACCCAAAACAACATCGGAAGCAGAGGGATCGAGCGGACAAATTCCACGTAGATCCGGTTCACCAGTCGCCAACCACGTTTTTCAGACAGACCTGGCAACGCCACCAGCAGACCAATCACAATCGACATGATCGCCGCGATCAGCGATATCTGGATCGTCGCACCCATCCCAGACACCAGAAACTTAACATTGGTCCAGCCTGATGCGGTGGTGGGGTCAATCACATACCAGCCCCATGTCTGAGACGATGAACACCCAGCTAAAAGTACGAACAGGGGGAGGAACAGGAGCGGTTTCTTCATGACATCCAACTCAATGTTGCAGAATCTGGCTTAAGAATTTCTGACACCGCTCAGACCGCGGATTAGTGAAGAAATGCTCGGGTTTTCCTTGTTCGACAATCTCACCCGCATCCATAAACACCATGTTGTCTGCAACTTTGCGTGCAAAACCCATCTCGTGGGTGACAACCACCATGGTCATTCCTTCCTGCGCCAGTTCAACCATCACGTCGAGGACTTCGGAAATCATTTCGGGGTCCAAGGCCGAGGTGGGTTCGTCAAACAACAAAACCCTCGGCTCCATGCAAAGCGAACGAGCGATGGCCACACGTTGCTGTTGTCCACCTGAAAGCTGAATGGGACGTTTGTCGGCCTGGTCCGGGATATGGACCCGTTCAAGGTAATGGCGGGCTTTTTCTTCGGCCTCTTTCTTGCTCAACCCCCTTGCTTTGATCGGACCCAAAGTCAGGTTTTCGAGCACGGTCAAATGCGGGAAAAGATTAAACTGCTGGAACACCATCCCGACTTCTGATCGAATTGTGGCGACGGATTGGGCGTCATCTGACAGCTCTGCCCCGTCTATGCGGATCGTACCTTTTTGGTGTTTTTCAAGCTGGTTGATGCATCTTACAACCGTCGATTTTCCAGAACCGGAAGGCCCACAGATTACAACTTTTTCACCGCTACTTATCGTAAGATTGATATCCTTGAGCACATGAAATGTGCCATACCACTTGTTTACGTCGACTAACTCGATCGCGGCGTCTGGCATTAGCTGGCCTGCCTTTGTTATTCTCAGTCAATTATTTTCTTGAGGTTAGCGTGGTCTTTGCGCTTAGATCAAGAAACAATCCAGCTAAACTAGCCGACTGCCACCAACAGGAGAAATACATGAAACATCTTTTCAAAGTAGCCATTGCCGCTGCGATTGGCCTAGCAATTGGTAGCGCCGCTCAGGCCCAGTCTGCACTGAATGAAATCCTGGATTCTGGTGTGATGAAAGTCGGTACAACTGGAGATTGGAATCCAATGTCGCTGCGCGATCCTGCGACTAACAGCTACAAGGGTTATGATATAGATATCATGAATGCATTGGCTGCAGATCTTGGCGTCGAAGTTGAATATGTTCCGACAGACTGGAAAACCCTGGTCAATGGGGTGGTCGCCGGGAAATATCATATCACCGGCTCGGCTTCGATTTCTCCGCCGCGCTTGAAGGTTGCCGGTTTCTCTGACAGCTACATCTCTGTTGAACTGTTCCCGTACACGACCAAAGACAAGGCCGATAAATTTGACGGGTATGACTCGATCAACAAACCCGGTGTAAAAGTCGCAACAACCCTGGGTACAACCTTTGAAAAACGTGTGCGCGAATGGTTCCCCGATGCGGATATCAAGGTGGTCGAAGCCCCGGCGCGCGGTTTTCAGGAAGTGCTTGCCGGTCGGGCGGATGTGTTCATCACGTCGAATATCGAAGGCTCGACGCTAGAGGCCAAGTTTCCGGTTGTTCGCGTGAAAAATGCCGGCCCCCGGTCGCCATCCCCGATCGCGATGCTGTTGCCACAAGATGATCAGGTCTGGATCAATTATGTAAACAGCTGGATCGAAGTGAAAAAAGCTCAGGGCTTCTTCGATGAAAACCAGAAGCGGTGGGGTCTCTGATCACGGCTAACACCGCAGCAATGATCAAGACTTGGACAGGAAGTCATGAAGCTTGATCACATGACCTGGTACGAGGTCGACGCTCGTATAAATCAAGGCGCTGCGGTGTTGCTTCCGGTAGGTTCGACCGAACAGCATGGTCCGATGGGTCGCATAGGTACGGACACAATTTGCGCTGAGGCAGTTGCGCTTGCAGCCGCCAGTCGATGCGGGGGGATCGTTGCACCCCCGCTGGCCTACACCCCCGCGCCGTTCAATACAGGCTTTCCCGGTACGGTTTCGGTTTCGGCCGAAGTATTTCAGATGCTGGCAAATGAAGTCATTGCGGGATTGCTGGCACAAGGGTTCCGTGGCGTGTTCGTAGTGAATGGGCATGGTGCCAATCTGGAACCCCTCCGCACCATCAAATCCACTCTTCCTGACAACCAGATGATTATCCGAAGCTGGTGGGAGCCCGACACTGTAAACACGCTACGCAGACAGCTATACGGCGAATGGGAAGGGATGCATGCAACTCCATCCGAAATCGCAATAACGCAATCTCTACTCGGCGTATTGCCAGCAAACCAAGCTGCCGAACCACCAAGGAAACTCACTGCAGAATATGCGCGGGATCACGCAGGCGACCGACATGGTCCACCCGATGAACATCGTGCAGAATTCCCAGATGGGCGAGTCGGCTCACACTCTGCCCTCGCCAACCCGAAGGATGGTGAACGCCTGCTGACCATGGCTGCGATCGCAATTGCGAACGAATTCCGTTCATTTGAGCAAGATCGATAGTCAAAAGATGCTGAAGTGAAAGGGTAAGTGTTGTCTACTCCGCCTCAAGCCCATCGGTCGACAGGTCATCAAGCTTTGGCATAAGCCGCAGTAATTCGCTTGCGTATTCGGTTTTCGGATTGGCAAACAACTCGCTGGTCTCTTGGACCTCGACGATTTGGCCCTGCTTCATAACCGCAACCCGGTCGCACATCTGGCGAACGACGGGCAAGTCGTGGCTGATAAACAGCATGGTCAGGCCCAGATGCTCTTGCAAATCCTTCAGGATGTTCAGAATCTGAGCCTGAATCGATACGTCCAGTGCACTTGTTGGCTCATCGCATATCAGGAACCGGGGTTGTGTGGCCAAAGCGCGGGCGATCGAAATACGCTGCCGCTGACCACCCGAAAACTCGTGCGGGTATTTTTGACCGGCTCCTGAGCCCAAACCCACCTGATCCAACAATTCATCCACCCGGCGCTTGATGTGTGCGCCATCCATCAGGCGATGATGGCGAATTGGCTCGGCAACAATTTCATCCACGCGCATCCGTGGATTGAGGGAAGAATAGGGGTCTTGAAAGATCATCTGGATGTTCTTTCGGTACTCGTCTTGCACTGCACGATTGCTTAGATCACTTACCCGCTGGCCCTGAAAATCAATCGTGCCTCCGTCAACCGGGTAGAGCCCGGCGATCATTCGCGCAACGGTCGATTTACCCGAGCCTGATTCACCCACGACCCCGAAGACCTCGCCCGCGTGAATATCGAAGCTGACACTATCAACGGCTGTAAAATATGTCCGATCCCAAGGCAACAGGCCACGTTTCTGCAGGAATTTTTTGGTCAGGTTGCGGATTTCAAAGATTGGCTTGGTGGTGTCGTTGTCCACCTTTGGCCAATGGCGTGCCATATCTTCTATAGCAAAGCGTGTTTCACGCCCACCGTAGCTGATCTGGGGGAAGCGATGCAATTTCAGTGTCGGGCGCGGTACAGCAGCGATCAAGGACTTGGTGTATTCGTGTTGTGGCTGGCCCATCACCTGCGCAGTGGTACCGCTTTCAACCACCTTTCCCGCATACATCACAGTCACCCGATCCGTGGTGTCTGCGATCACACCCATATCATGGGTGATCAGGATGACACCTACTTGACGCTCCTGCGCCAGTTCCTTGATCAGGTCCAGAATTTGCGCCTGAACTGAAACGTCCAACGCCGTAGTGGGTTCGTCCGCAATGATCACATCCGGTTCTGTGCACAAGGCCAACGCTATGACTACACGCTGGCGCATCCCGCCTGAAAACTGATGCGGGTATTGATCAAGCCGCGTGTCCGGGTCCGGAATGCCCACGCGGTCAATTAGGTCTCGGGCGCGTTTGTTTGCCTCGGCTTCGGTACCGCCCAGATGGGTCTGGATCGTTTCAACCAGTTGCTCGCGCACTGTGAACAGAGGGTTCAATGAGGTCAGCGGATCCTGAAAGATCATCGAGATCTTCTTGCCGCGCAGCCCTCGCATCGCCTCGGCATCAATCCCACTGATCTGCTCGCCGCCCAGCTTGATCTGGCCACTGGCGATACGGCCGGGACGTTCCAGCAGGCCCATGACAGCGGCGCCGATTGTGGATTTACCGGCACCGGATTCCCCCACAAGCCCGTGAATTTCACCGGGCTCAACGGACAGGCTGGCGTGATCCACCGCTGTGAAAAGCTGGCGGCGGGTCGGAAACTCAACGGTGAGGTCCTGGATGGTCAAAAGGCTCATGAAATCACCGCAGTTTGGGGTTCAGCGCGTCACGCAGCCAGTCGCCCAGCAGGTTGACCGACAAGGCAAGGGCCAGCAGCGTACAGGCCGGGAAAAACAGGATCCACCACTCGCCCGAGAACAAGAAGCCTTGGCCGATACGGATTAGTGTGCCCAGAGATGGCTGGGTCGGGGGTGCGCCAACGCCTAAGAAACTGAGCGTCGCCTCGGCGATAATGGCCAGCGCCAGCGAAATTGTAGCGATGACCAGAACGGGGCTCAGGACATTAGGCAGGATATGGCGGAACATGATTGGGAACGATCCCCGGCCGATCAGGCGCGCGGCTTGCACATATTCCTTGTTCTTCTCAACCAACGCCGCACCACGCACGACCCGCGCAAACTGCACCCAGTCCGATAGCGCAATCGCAATGATCAGAACATAGATTGCCATCTCATCACGGTATTCCGGCGGGGTTATCCCTTTGGCTATACCGAAGATCAGCATTGCCACAAGAATGGCAGGAAAAGTCAGCTGCACATCGGCGATCCGCATGATCAGTGTTTCGATCCAACCGCCGAAATAAGCCGCGACTAGCCCTAGGATCACTCCGATAACAAGTGCAAGAAGCACCGCCGATGCCCCGACGAACAGCGAAATACGCAAACCATAAAGAATGGTGGAGAACACATCGCGCCCTTGATCGTCGGTACCCAACAGGAAGGTTTCTTGCGTAAAGGCATTCGGTGTGCCCGGCGGTGTGAAACCGTTCATCAGGTTCAGCGTTGCGGGGTCGAACGGGTTATAAGGCGCGATCAGCGGCGCGAAGATCGCTGCCAGCACTAGAATGACGACAACCAGCGAGGCGATCACAGCCACCGGGGAATGCCGGAATGACCATGCGAAGTCGCTGTCCCAAAACTTGGCCATGCGCGTTTTAGGTGCGGCTTTCGTAGTTTCCATCGTATCGCTCATGTTGCCCTCGCATCGACACGCAGACGCGGGTCAATGGCATAATAAAGAAGATCGACAATCAGGTTGATCGTCACGAACATCACCGAAATCAGCATTAGATAGGCCGCCATCACGGGAATATCGACAAACTGGATTGCGTTGATGAACAGCAGGCCCACGCCGGGCCACTGAAACACTGTCTCAGTGATGATCGCGAATGCGATGATCGAACCCAGCTGCAAACCCGTGATGGTAATCACCGGCACCAACGTATTCTTCAGCGCGTGGCGGAAGTTGATGACGCGATCTGAAAGCCCACGGGCGCGGGCAAAGCGGACATAGTCGGCGCGCAGCACCTCAAGCATTTCGGATCGGACCAGCCGCATGATCAGCGTCATCTGATAAAGGCCCAAGGTAATTGCAGGCAAAATCAGCGCCTTGAGGCCCGAGGTCGTTAGAAACCCGGTTGACCAATGCCCAATCATAACGGTCTCGCCCCTCCCGAAGCTGGGCAGTAGGTCAAGCTCGACCGAGAAAATATAGATCAGCAGAATACCTATGAGGAATGTTGGTAACGAAACCCCGATCAGGGAAACCGTCATGATCACATTCGCAGCAATCCCTTGTCGTCGGATCGCAGTAAAGACACCCAGCGCGATGCCCATCGTGATTGCCAGAAACCCAGACACAAAGGCCAGTTCCAGCGTAGCCGGAGCCCGCTCAAGCAGGATAGTCGAGACCGGTCGGCCCTGCCGATAGGATACTCCGAAATTACCCTGAACAGCACCTTGTAGGAACTTGGCGTATTGCACCACAAAAGGCTGATCCAGCCCAAGTTCGGTGCGCAGGCGGTCGATGTCAGCCTGCGTACGCTCCTGTCCCAGCATGTTGTCGATCGGGTCGCCAACAAAGCGAAACATCGAGAATGCCACCAGCCCCACGACCAGAAGTACGATGATGGACTGGAACATCCTTCGGACGATAAATGCGAACATTGATTTTCCCCATTGGTGGGTCTGTCTATGCTTTAACCGACCGGGTGGTCAAGCTATCTCGGCCATGCGGAGTGGTCCAATCGATTTCCGGACCCAACGGCACGATGCCCAATGGATTGCGCAGCTCGGAAGGTGAGAAATAACCCAGTTTGTAAATGTCGAACTTCACCGTCTCAGCGACACCTGGCAGCGCATAGAGCTCTCGCGCATAGCCCCAGAGATTTGGATAGTCGATCAGGCGGCGCAGATTGCATTTGAAGGCGTAATGGTACGCGACATCAAAACGAGCCAGTGTCGGGAACAGGCGCAGATCGGCCTCGGTCAGGGCATCGCCGCATAGATAGCGATTGGCGGCCAAATGTGCTTCGATCTCATCCATCGTGGCGAAGACATCTCGGAATCCCGCCTCATAAGCCTCCTGCGTGCGTGCGAAACCTGCGCGGTAGACCCCGTTGTTGAGGCGTGCATAGATTTTGTCATTCCACGCTTCGATTTGATCAAGCTTTTCTGGTGGTGCCAGATTTGGGCCATGGCCCGGCAGGGTGCCCAGCATCCGCACCAGATCAGCGGATTCGTTTGAGACGGCCTTGTCGTGAAGCCTATCCCAAAGCAGCGGTACCGTGATCCGCCCGGTATAAGCGGGGGTCACGCGGGCATAGGCGTGATGCAAAGCGCTCGCGCCATAAACCGCGTCGGCGCCTTCCGCATAAACCCAACCATCTGCTGTGCGACGCGGTTCGGCATAGGCAACCGTGACGAGATCCTGCAGACCTTTGAGGGCAAGGACCAATAAAACCCGATGCGCCCAAGGGCAATTCCACGCCGCGTAAAGGTGAAACTGCTCTGGTTCCAGTGCCGTACCGGGTAAAGCGTTACGGATGGTCGAGGCCTGACGGCGAAACGCGCCGTCAAGCGTGCTATCGGGCGCCGGGTCTTCTGCATGATAGACACCGGCAATCATCAGGCCCATTGCTCAGTTCACCGTCACCCAGCGCAGAAGGAAAAAGTTGTCCGGGCGCTGTGTCAGCTCGACATTGCTGCGCGTGCCCCAGACCAGCGGTTGAACATACATCGGTACGTAAACCTGTTCGTCCTGATAAATCTGCGTCACCTCATCCAGCATGGCTTGTCGCTTGGTCTGATCCAGTTCGGATTGGATCATCGGTAACAGTTCATCGACCCGCGCATTCGAAAATCCACCGAAGTTCCAGCTGCCCAGCTTTTTCTCTTCGTTTGGAGTGGCGACGAGGAAGCGGACCGGATGTTCAGCGTCAAATGTACCGGGGCTCCAACCCAGAAGATACATGTCATAATTGTCCTCACGCAGCTCCGGCCAGTAGTTCCGCACTGGCATTGCATCCAACTCGGCCGTTATGCCAATTTGCGCAAGCATGCCAACAACTGCCTGACAGACGGCCTCATCATTCAGATAGCGGTCGTTCGGACATTTCAGGCCAAACGAGAATCCATCTGCATAGCCTGCTTCGGCAAGCAGGGCCTTCGCAGCTTCTACATCAAACGCTGGACGTTCCGCATTGGCGTCGGAAAATCCACTCATCGCCGGGCTGACGAGTTGTGAGGCGGGTTCGGCATTGCCTCGCATGATCGTGGCCAGAATGGCATCCACATTGACGGCTTGTGCAACTGCCTGACGCACGCGTGCATCACGGAACGGGTTAGGCTTGCCTGCATCGTCGGTGTATTTCAGGGCTTCGGCTTGGTGGTCGAAACCCAGCATGATCACACGTGCTTCGATGCCCTGAATGACATCAACCTCTGCGTTCTGCTGCAGCCGAGCGACGTCCTGAATTGGTACAGGGTTGATCATGTCCACGTCACCCGAAAGCAAAGCTGCAACGGCAGTCGCCGGGTTCTGGATCGGATTAAATTCAGCACGGGTGATGTTGTGTTCGACATCTCCCCACCAACCCTCAAATGGTTCCAGCACAGTTTTGAGGCCTGGCTCACGCTCGGTGACTTTGAATGCCCCGGTGCCATTGGCATTGATAGTTGCGTGGTTGCCGGTCTCTTTATCGGGCACCACCGCGTCGTTGGCTTCGGTCCAGCCCTGATCCATGATCATCCAGTTGGCAATCGAAGACGGAAACAGAGGGTTCGGTGCAGTCGTCATGATATCGACGGTGTAGTCATCGACCACGACGACATCACTGACAGGGGCGAACCAACTGCGGGTATCTGCCGCTTCGCCTGATGCGCGTTGATAGCTGAACAGGACATCCTGTGCGTCAAAGTTGCTGCCATCGTGGAATGTTACGCCTTCACGCAGCTTAAACCGCCAACCTTCACCATCTCCAATCGGCTCCCAGCTGACGGCCAGTGCGGGCTCGACGCTCATGTCCTTGCCGCGACGGACCAGACCTTCGTAAACGTTGTTCAGGAACCCAAGTACGGGGGCTGAGTTAACCGCATGGGGGTCCATCGTCTGCGGATCGGTGGTCGAGGCCCATTTGAAATCGGCGGCCTGTGCGGTGCTGGCAAGCAACATGGCCAGGCCAATGGCACTTTTTCTGAAGATCATGGCGAAAACTCCCTGTTATCGCTGATAACAATCCAGCTTTTTGGCCACCACGTAAAGACACTCTCGGTTTGAGATCACAGTCCCATTACCTGCGGCACAAACAAGAACAGGGCGCGAAAACGCGCCCTGATCAACATCCAAATGGATGGTTTAGTTCATCTCGAAGTATTTGATCTTCGGTGAATCTTCCGGTTCAACGATGGTGCCGACACCCGATTTCATACCCCAGTTCAATACCTGGTGGTGGATCGGGATATACAGCTGCTCGTCCTGAACAACCTGCCAGATGTCTCCGATCTGCTGATCGCGCGCGGGCAGATCGGTTTCCGAGGCTAGGGCCACGATCTTGGCATCCAAATCAGGGTTGGAGTACCGCGTGCCGTTCCAAGAGCCATACTTCTCACCCTTCGAGTGCACCAAGAAGTTGAAGATGTATTCCGAGTCATATGTCGGAACACCCCAACCCAGCATGTAGAAGTCTGTCTCCAGATTGTTGATCAGCGGGAAATGCTGCGCCTTCGGTTTGGCGTCTAGGTTCACGGTGACCCCGATCTGGGCCAGCATGCCGACCGCAGCCTGACAGATTGCCTCATCATTGATGTAGCGATCATTCGGGCAGTTCAGGGTCAGCGAGAATCCATCAGGATAGCCCGCTTCGGCCATCAGCGCCTTGGCCCCTTCGATATCGGTTGACGAAGACGCGTCCATATCTGCGTCCCAACCATTAACAAACGGGGGTGAGATCATGCCTGCAGGAGCAGACTGGCCACGCATCACGACCTGTTTGATCGCATCACGATTGATCGCTTTCGACATCGCCTGACGAACCCGGACATCAGCCAGCGGATTTTTACCATCCACGTTGTCCGAGGTCAGATCGGCGTCACCCATGTTCATACCAAAGAAGATCACCCGGTTCTGTGGTGCTGTCCGTACATCCAGACCATCGGTTCCGGCGACACGCTCAAGATCCTGCACCGGTACGTCCTGAATGAAATCCACTTCACCTGACAACAAGGCAGCGACGCGGGTCGCGGCATTCTGGATTGGGGTGTAGACGATCTCGGTCACTTGAAGCGGGAATTCATCCTTGCCCCAGTAGTTCTCGTTGGCAGTCAGAACGGTTTTCACGTCCGGTTCGCGGCTGACCAGCTTGTAAGGTCCGGTGCCATTGGCGTTCTTAGCTGCGAAGGTATCCTCACCGCCTTCATAGTCCTGCACCTTGACGGCATTGTTTGCCTCAGCCCAATCCTTGTCCATCATGAACATGTTGGTCAGGTTGTTGGGCATGATCGGGTTTGGGCCATCAGTTTCGATTTCAACCGTGAACTTGTCGGGTGCACGCACCTCTTTCACTGAAGCAAGCAGTTCCTTGTAATCGGAATCCGGCGTCATGGCGCGGTTTAGCGAGAATACAACGTCATCGCTGTCAAACTCGGCCCCATCGTGAAACGTGACGCCTTCGCGCAGTTTAAATACCCAGACGTTCGGGTTGTCTTCGGACGGCGCCCATTCAGTTGCCAGAGAGGGTACTAGTGCACCGGAATGATCACGCATCACCAGAGTTTCCATGATCTGGTGCGCCATGGCCGAAGTTGGACCCTCGTTCTGCGCGTGCGGGTCCAGCGTCAGTGCATCACCGGCACGCGCCCAACGCAGCGTTTCCGCCGAAGCACCCGCCGCGATCATCGCTGTTGCGCTGGCGGCAAGCATCAGAGTTTTGAATGACATAAGTCGTCTCCCCATTTTTTGTTGTGACCGCATTTTCATGCGGTTGGCCGAACTTGTCGGCCATCATGGATCAGCATCATCCAGATCATCGCCCGAGTTGCAACACCCGAATGTTAGCCCCCCGTTTTGTCCTTGGCTCTGCCGGGGATCAGGTGACTGGTATGCCGTGAGGAACACGCCGCCTAGTTGGCTTGTGCAGGGGCCGCAACCTAACGTTTGCTGAAGGCGTCTCTGAGGGCGTCACCAAAAGCACCGTTCTGGGTGCTCTGGCCCCCATGTCCGCGCCGCTGTTCCCCCGGTTTGACTGGTCGCGCGGGTTTGCCCTTGCTACGAAGCGCATTGTCCTCACGGGCAGAAGCTGCACCATCCTTGCGCATGGACAACCCAATGCGTTTACGAGGTACGTCGACCTCAACCACCCTGACTTTGACAACCTGCCCTGTCTTAACCACTTCATGCGGATCTTTTACGAACCGATCGGCCAGTTGGCTGACATGAACCAACCCGTCCTGATGCACACCGATGTCAACAAATGCGCCGAAGGCGGCCACATTGGTAACGGTACCTTCTAAAACCATGCCAGGTTTCAGGTCTGTGATCTCTTCAACACCATCGGTAAAGGATGCGGTTTTGAAACTTGGCCGGGGGTCTCGGCCTGGCTTTTCAAGTTCGGTGAATATGTCTCGCACCGTGGGTAAACCGAAATTGTCGTTCACAAACTGTTCGGCGCGCAGGCCTTTCAAGGCACCGTCATGCCCCATGATCTGGCGAATATCCCGACCGCAGGCCACGACCACCCGGCGCGCGACATCATAGGCTTCGGGGTGAACCGAAGACGCATCCAGAGGTTCTGATCCATCCCGGATACGCAAGAAACCTGCGCATTGTTCAAAGGCGCGTGGGCCAAGGCGGGCCACCTTCAGCAAATCCTGACGAGACGCGAAGGCACCGTGGATGTCCCTGTGGGTTACGATCGCATCAGCCAAACCCGGACCAAGACCTGATACATGTGATAGAAGGGGTGCCGATGCAGTGTTTAGGTCCACACCCACTGCGTTCACCACATCTTCGATCACTGATTCCAGCGATTGCGACAAACGGTGCTGATCGACATCATGCTGGTACTGACCAACCCCGATGCTTTTTGGCTCAATCTTGACCAGTTCGGCCAGCGGGTCTTGCAGGCGGCGTGCGATCGAAACCGCCCCACGCAGCGAAACGTCAAGATCAGGAAATTCACGCGCAGCAAGTTCGGAGGCGGAGTAGACTGAAGCTCCGGCTTCGGACACAACGACCTTGGTGGGCGCTTTAACCGTGTTGGGCAACAGCGACAACGTGTCTGCCACCAAACGTTCGGTCTCGCGGCTGGCTGTGCCGTTGCCAATGGCAATAAGCTCGATCTTATGGGCGGCGATGAGTTTCAGGATCGCAGCTTGCGCACCTCGCAGGTCGTTCTTGGGCTGAAAAGGATAGAGTGTATCCGTTGCAACCACCTTGCCGGTTGCATCCACTACGGCTGCCTTGACGCCAGTGCGTATGCCGGGATCCAACCCCAGCGTCGGGCGTGCACCTGCCGGAGCTGCAAACAACAGGTCTTTGAGGTTGCGCGAAAACACCTGGATTGCCTCGTCCTGCGCGCGGCTGCGCAGGTCAGCCATCAACTCGACCATCATCGACAGCGACAGCTTGACCCGCCATGTCCAACCCGCAACCTTACGCAGCCACTTGTCCCCTGGCGCGTCACTTCGTGTGTTCAGATGTGCCGCCACCATGGCCTCGGCCCGTGCAGCCCCTGCCTCGGGTTCCGGCGCGATATCGAGTGTTACGATACCTTCCTTTGAGGCACGCAACATTGCGAGCGCCCGATGCGATGGGGTCTTGGACCAAAGCTCCGAGTGATCGAAGTAATCACTGAACTTGGCGCCCTCCTGTTCTTTTCCCTCGACGACTTTCGCACTCAGCAGCGCTTCGCGTTGCATGAAGTTGCGCAGTTCTCCCAACAGTACAGCGTTCTCGGTCAGTCGTTCCGTGATGATGTCACGTGCGCCATTCAGGGCGTCTCTGGCCGTGGGAATGACCTCATTCAGATACTTCTCGGCCAAGCCCTCTGGCTCCGCTAAACGGTCAGTCAGAATGGCATCGGCCAGTGGTTCCAAGCCATTCTCACGGGCAATCATCGCCTTGGTCCGACGCTTGGGCTTGTAGGGAAGATAAATGTCTTCGAGTTGCGCCTTGGTCTCGGCCTGGACAATCGATTTCACCAAATTATCCGTCAGTTTCCCCTGATCTTTGATCGAGGCCAGAATTGTTTCGCGTCGGGCCTCAAGCTCGCGCAGATAAGCTAAGCGGTCGGACAGAGTGCGCAGTTGTGTATCGTCCAAGCCACCCGTCACTTCCTTCCGATAGCGGGCGACAAATGGCACGGTCGCACCTTCGTCCAACAATCGAACGGCGGCCCCAACTTGTTCCGGACGTGCGTTGATTTCAGTGGCGATAGTGCGGGCGATACGGTCCAAAGGGGCCTCCTGACTTACGGTTGGAAAACCGTCTTAGCCAGCTAAAGGTGCAAGGGAAAGAGACCTTGATCTGGGAAAAACCGTCTCTGCACGAAATCTGCACGACCGCTGCGCGGTGATCTGCACCCAAGCGGGCCAAATAGGGCCAGCATAAACAAGGAGCAGTAATATGGGACAGTTCATCGTACGCGGTGTTCCTGCGTCAGTTTTACAGGATAGTTGGTGGTTTGACGCCGCTGACAAGAATCCGAGCAAAGAAGATGGCACAACGGGACCAGGTAATCGCGATGCCACCATCGGATTGGTCATTCTGGTTGCATTGGCGGATGTATTGTTTTTCGAACATGCGCCCGGAATTTCTTTAGCGGCCTATACGCTCGCGGTTGCCGGAGTTGTTTGGGTTTTGCTGGGCCGCCGTACTGGTATGACGGGACCGGCGGTGCTTTTGGTCCTCAGCATATTGCCGGTCGTGGAATATGTTCAGGCCTTGTCCTTGGCCTTCTTGCTGGGCGGATCGACCGTGGCGCTATGTTGGGCCGTGTCGGGGCAATGTCAGGGGACCTCGGTGCGCCGGTTTCTGTCCCAATATCCTTTGCTGTCGATCAGACAAGGGATTGAGGCGGCTCAACACAGTCATTCTGTATCTAAGGACCAAAGGATAGCGCATCGCATTTTGCGTGAGTGGAGCTTTCCTGTTGGTGGGGCTTTGGTTCTGGCCTCTCTGATAATATCAGCCAATCCAGTCTTATCGGAATGGAGTGATCGGATATGGCGTTTTGATCTGCGCCTCGATCGACTGTTGTTTTGGTTCGGAGTCGCAATACTCATCTGGCCGGTCCTCGCGGTTGTCCGACAACCAGAATTGCTATCCCCGCGGTTAGGACCCAAGCAGAGGCGTGGCTTTCCGGCGTTTGGCGTGAACGCACAGTCTGTTGCCAACGCACTGATCACATTCAACATGCTTCTGGCGATCCAAACCGGTATGGATGTCGTGTATCTGTGGGGTAGCACGGAACTTCCCAAAGGGATGAGCTATGCGGAATATGCGCATCGCG
Organism: Ruegeria sp. AN6; assembly: GCF_056540425.1. Taxonomy (NCBI): domain Bacteria; kingdom Pseudomonadati; phylum Pseudomonadota; class Alphaproteobacteria; order Rhodobacterales; family Roseobacteraceae; genus Ruegeria; species Ruegeria sp. AN6. Next base: position 79,839 of record NZ_JBQFWR010000005.1, on the reverse strand, counting down.
GCGCCTATCCGTTGCTGGCAACGGCCTTGCTTGCAGGTGCGTTTGCGCTGGTTGCACGGCCTTTTTTGAACGAGAGGTCAGGGCTGACAAGATGGATGATGTTATGGCTTGCGCAGAACGTGCTGCTGGTGATCTCTTCCATGATGCGCTTGTCGCTATATGTGGAATCCTACGGGTTGACCTACCTACGGGTTCACGCTGCGATCTGGATGGTGCTTGTTGTAGTGGGATTGAGCCTGACCGGTTGGCAAATTCTGAAAGGCAAATCGAACCGGTGGCTAATGGTCCGATCAACAGCTTTGGGGACTATCGTGCTCTATGCGTGCTGTTTTGTAAATTTCGCCGCATTGATTGCCCGCTGGAATATTGAGCATCCGGTTCGGTTTGATTTCTACTACGCATGCCAGCTCAATCATATGGCTGCGGCCGAATTGATGAAAGACAGCCGACTGCGGGATTGCGCAACCCCTCCGGTCATCGACAATTGGAGGAATTGGGGCTTTCGCGCAGATCGGGTGATCCATAATCTGAACGCCGAAACATTGCCGGAGAAGGTTGATGAAAATCCTCGTCGTGGATGATGATCCGCGCCTGCGCGAGTTGGTTTCGATCACGCTCGAGCGGGCAGGCTATCAGACGGTCACAGCGCGAGACGGTCAGATGGCGCTGACCCATGCGATACGGGAAGCGCCTGATCTGGTTGTGCTGGACGTCGGCTTGCCCGAGCTTGACGGACTTGAGGTCTGTCGTCGCCTGCGGGCGCGTTCTGACGTACCGATCCTGTTCCTGACCGCACGCGATGATGAGATAGACCGAATTCTGGGTCTTGAACTGGGGGCCGACGACTACGTCACCAAACCTTTCAGCCCGCGCGAATTGGTAGCGCGGATCAAAGCCATCCTCAAACGCAGTACCACAGAAGGCTCGACCACGTTTCTTCGGCATGGCCCTATAGAGTTGGATGTTTCCGGCCATTCGGTTTGGGTTGATGGATCTATGCTTGCGTTGACCGCAACCGAGTTGTCAATCCTGCGCCGATTGATGCAAACACCCGAGGCTATAGTCTCGCGCCCTCAATTGATCGATGCGATCTATGGCGCAGGTAGCGCCGTAGCCGACCGAACACTGGACAGTCATCTAAGGAATCTTCGCCGCAAGCTTGGGGATCAAGGTTGGATCGGGGCTATCGAAACCGTGCACGGAATCGGGTTACGGATGGGCACATGGCCGGGTTAAGGCGCAAGTGGCGTCCTTCATTGGGATTTGTTCTTGGCGGAGGTCTGGCAGGTACGCTCGTTTTGTCTCTGCTGGGTCTGATCGCTTTGCGCTACCTTGGACCTGAAATCGGGTTTCGCAATGCTGCAGGTCTTCTGGCGGTCCTGATCGGCTGCGCGACCGGAGTGCTTGGGTATCTTATGGTCCGGCTATTACTCCGACCGATTTCGGCGCTCGCTTCTTATTCAAGCGCGGTGGAACAGGGTCAGCCGGCCGAGCCACCCGATCACTTTGGAACGCAGGAGCTGTCTCGCCTCGCCGGTTCAGTGCTGAGTATGGCAGATACTTTACAACGGCGCGAAGCTTCGATCCGTGTGTTTGCAGATCACGTCACACATGAGTTGAAAACCCCGGTCACAGCAATCCGCGCTGCAGGCGAGTTATTGACGGAGGCCGATGCACTTACAGATCAGGATCGCACATTGTTACACCAGATACTGGGCGCAAGCGATCAAATGCAAATGCAGCTTGCCGCCTTGAATCGTGTTGCCCAGGCAAGGGTGCCTGAACACCATGGAACATCCACGATTGCTGGACTTGCTCACAAAATGCGTACGTCATTTCCCGAACTGGATATCAGCGTTGAAGGGTGCGAGCGGACCTTTCCTCTTGCCTCTTCTGGTCTGTGGATTGTGTTGAACCAACTGTTAGACAATGCCCGCCGACACGGGGCAGGGCGGGTGGCCCTGACGGCGGAAGCCGAACGGTTGATAATTCAGGATGATGGACCTGGCATATCCGATTGGAACCGGGATCATATCTTCAATCCGTTCTTCACCACAGCCCGCGAACGGGGAGGGACCGGTATGGGATTGACTATCGTCGCTAATCTGATGAGCGCGCATGGCGGGCATATTGCGCTGATCCCTTCCGATAGAGGTACGCAGTTTGAAATCCGTTTCCCAGATGGGTGAAAACTAGGCATCAGCAAAAGGTATTAAGGCCCGTGTCAATTTGCGCCTCTGTATTCGATTGATCCTAAGCCAATCCTCATTTATTGGAGGCCCTGTCAAATCAGAGTCACCCGTGGGGCCGACGTGTCCCCTTACGGCTCGGTGCCAAAACTACAGCGGCACATACTCTTGGATCGCACGCCCCTGAAAGGCTTAAAAAAGGTAAGGGAATATGGCAGAAAAATCGAACTTCGACGTATTGTATACCATTGTAGACGAAGCGCCTGAACTGGCGAGCGCCTCGTTCCTGCCCATCATCCGCAAGTTTGCATCAGCCGCTGGTGTCAGCGTTGGAACCAAAGACATTTCGCTTGCCGGGCGTATTATCGCGACCTTCCCCGAGAACCTGACAGACGAACAACGCATCACCGATGACCTAGCTGCATTGGGTGAGTTGGTGAAAACTCCAGATGCAAATGTGATCAAACTGCCGAACATTTCGGCCTCGGTACCGCAATTGGTGGCTGCCATCGAAGAGCTGCAATCGCAGGGCTACAACATTCCGAACTACCCTGAAGAGCCTTCGACAGATGAAGAAAAGGCAATCCGCGCGCGGTATGACGCCATCAAAGGATCAGCTGTGAACCCTGTGCTACGGGAAGGCAACAGCGACCGCCGTGCTGCACGTGCCGTAAAGAATTATGCTCAGAAAAACCCGCATTCGATGGGGGAATGGAGCGCTGACAGCAAGACCAAAGTTTCGTCGATGTCAGGCGACGACTTTTACGCCAACGAGAAATCGGCAACTATCACGGCGGCGCAGGCTGGCGATGCAAAGATTGAATTCGTCGGTAAAGACGGCGGGGTAACAGTTCTGAAAGACGGTTGGCCGCTGGCTGAAGGTACCGTGGCGGATGCAACTTTTATGTCGGTCAAGGCTCTGTCCTCCTTCCTTGCAGATGCCATCGAAGACACCAAGAAAGACGCCACCATGTTCTCGCTGCACATGAAGGCGACAATGATGAAGGTCAGTGACCCAATCATCTTTGGTTATGCTGTCAAAGCTTGGCTGGCGCCAGTATTCGAGAAATTCGGCGCAGAACTGGATGCGTTGGGCGTAAATCCGAACTCAGGGCTCGGTGATCTGCTTGAACGGGTTCAGGGCAACGCAGAAATCGTCGCCGCAATCGACGCGATCAAAGGAGATCGCCCCTCGATGTACATGGTGGACTCTGATCGCGGCATCACCAACCTGCACGTCCCGTCAGATGTGATCATTGACGCGTCGATGCCCGCCGTGATCCGCGCAGGCGGCAAAGGTTGGGACGAAGCTGGTGCCAAGGGCGATACCAACTGCGTGATCCCTGACCGTTGCTATGCACCGGTGTATGATGAGGCCATCAAATTTTTCAAATCCAATGGCGCATTGAACCCAGCCACCGCTGGTGCCGTCGCCAACGTTGGACTGATGGCGCAGAAAGCCGAGGAATACGGATCGCACCCGACGACGTTCGAAGCACCCGCAGATGGAACCATCCGTATCATGCTGGCCAATGGCGAAACGCTGCATGAGCATGCAATTGAAAAGGGTGACATCTGGCGCGCCTGTACCGTCAAGAAAGCTCCGATCGAGAACTGGATCCAACTGGCGATGGACCGTCAGCGCCTGACTGGTTCCGAGGCCATCTTCTGGCTAGATGCCAACCGCGCCCATGACGCCGAGCTAATCAAATACGTTAAACCGGCGCTTGAGGCCGCAGGCGTGGCCGACAAGTTCCTAATCATGGCCCCGCGCGAGGCAACCCGCCAGTCGTTGGAGACCATCACGGCAGGCAAAGACAGCATCGCCATCACCGGTAATGTGTTGCGGGACTACCTGACCGATCTGTTCCCAATTCTGGAGCTCGGTACGTCAGCCAAGATGCTGTCGATTGTTAAATTGATGAATGGCGGTGGTCTGTTTGAGACCGGCGCGGGCGGTTCGGCTCCGAAGCACGTGCAGCAGTTGGTCGAAGAAAACCACCTGCGCTGGGACTCCATGGGTGAGTTCTGTGCGCTCGGAGAGTCTCTGAACTTCCTGGCAGACAGTAAGGGCAACACCAAAGCAGGCGTTTTGGGTGCGGCTGCCGAAGCGGCGACACAGGGTATTCTGGACAACAACAAGTCGCCCAGTCGTAAGGTTGGTCAGCCGGACAACCGTGATAGCCACTATTGGTTCGCCCGCTACTGGGCCGAGGCTCTGGCAGCGCAATCCGATGATGCTGATCTTGCCGCCGAGTTTGGACCGCTTGCAAAAGAGCTGGCAGACAAGGAAGAACAGATTCTGGCAGAGCTGGCAGCAGCCCAAGGCGCGCCTGCGGATTTGGGTGGTTATTATCACACTGATCCCGCCAAAGCGGCAGCCGTAATGCGGCCAAGTGCGACGTTGAACGCGCTTATTGACTGAGCGCGGTTCAGGCACCGATGCCCAAAAAATCTACCGGCCCCATTGCGGGCCGGTTTTTTTGTTTCCAGAATAAGAAAAGGGCCGACCCCCATAGCCAGCCCTTTTCTGAGTGAGTGGTGGGGCTTTCGCCTCACCGGTGCAGTTGAGTTAATCCTACGCTTATTACTCGCGCTGAATATTGGGGGATTCCCGTAGGAAGCTGCTTTTTATTAGCAAAAAGTGTTTTTTGTTAACCTTATGTCTGCGCTTTAATCCCAATACACTGTTTTCGACCCGTGATTCTTCGCCTTGTGGTTCTTGTGCTCTACTACTCTCTTTCGTCAGTAATGATCTGATAAAAAAAGGCCGGTCATAAGACCGGCCCAAAAATGGTCGTATCGACCGAGGGATTAGTTGGATGCCGCGTTAAGCTTTTCGTTCTGTTCGCGCAGCGTGTCCGAGATAATCGCATACCATTCGCCGGATTCACGCATCTCAATCAGACCCTTGTTCATCATCGCAATGTATTCGCGTGCGAACGGGTTGGTGCGATGTGCGAGGAAACTCATCGACGACAGAGTGGATACATACGGGTTTTCAACGATGTCAGCCGAAGTCAAACCCATGTCTTTCATTGTCGATGCAAACAGGTCGACCTCGAACGCGGCCACATCTGCGGTTCCGGTCAATACCGCATCAAGGCAATCTCGGGCCGAATTGGGCTGAACAACAGTTGTATTCTCGCGGTTCAGACCTTGTTCTTCCAGTACAACCATGCTCCAGCCTGCCATACGGCAAATGGTTGATCCCTCAAGGTCTGAAAAATCCGTTGCCTTTGCGTACTCGCTTTCAGGCAAAGTGAAGAAGCCGCCGACGATGTCATATACCGGAACAGAAGCGACAAATTGGGTGCAGCGGGCTTCGGTCTCTGCAGACCACTCATAAGAGCGGTTGGTACAATCCGGTACGGTCCACGCGATCGAAATATCAAACGCACCCAATGGCAACAGTGTGTCCAGATGCGAACTCCAGTCATCTACAAAGCTGACCGAGAAGTCGCGGCTGTTGCCTGCACGCTGGAGGCTTGTTGTAGCCAGGCGGGTCATGATGCCGCCACCGTTCAGGGCTTCAGTCGTGAACGGCTCCCAACCGTTACCTGCAACCATCTTGATCGGCGGTGCATAAACGTTCGAGCGTTTGACACTCGCTGCACGCTTTTCTTCGGCAGCAATCAGTTCTTGCGCGCTCTGGCCGTTTGGCAGGCTGCCATCCTCACAGGGCAAAGCCAGAACCAAGCCATTTTCAAGCGAACCTGGATTGGTGATCGCGTTGCGGTTGGCGTTGAATATCGGCTGATAGTTCGAGGTGCCATAGGCGGCGATGGCAATGGTTGCCAGTGTGTCACCATCCTGAACGGTATAGTTAGAGCAGGCCTCTTGTGCGGCAGCTGCGCCTGCGCTCAGGGCGGTGAGGGCTGTTGCCGACAGTACTGCTTTCTTCAGTTTCTTGTTAAACATGTCCACTTCCTCCAGACTTTTGTTTTGTCAGGCCTTCGGGGGCCTTAGCCATTTTCCATTTGATAGCGCAGTGCGGTTGATACGATGTCGCGCCACTCGCCAGATTGCTGCATGATCGCCAGACCCTGGTTGAGCGTCTCAAGGACGGCTTCCCCATCTGGATTATCTTTGTGGGTCATGACGTTAAGCGACTTGATTGCCGCCAGGTTGGGGTTTTCAATGATCTGATGCTCATAGCCGAGCCGTCCGATTGCCTCGACCGCCAAGTGGGCTTCAATTGCTACAATATCGGCGGTGCCATCCATGACCGCATGGAAACAATCATCCGGCGATACCGGCCGCATCAGGGTGACTGCCGGCTCATAGAGACCGACCGCATCCATATGTGACAGCGACCAGCCTTCTGGCCGACAGATCGTGGCGCCAGCGAAATCCGAATAGGTCAAAGTCTGTTCGTAACCCGACCCGCCCTTCGCAAAGAAGGTATCTACAACTTCGTAGAACGGGTTCGAGAAGTTATAGGTTTCGCACCGAGTACGGTCCTTTTCAGACAGACCATCTGCTGCTTCGCAATTTGGACGCGACCAAGGGAATGTGGCATCAAAGGCAAGCGTTGGCATCAGAAGATCGAGATGCGAAGACCAGTCATTCACAAACTGAATTTTATACGGTTGTTCGGGCGCGGCTCGCAGCATCGCTGTTTCCACGAGGTTCGTATAAAGCCCACGATTTGGCAAAGCCTCGTCCGTGAACGGAGCATAGTTGCCACCTGTGATCATCAAGACCTGACGGTCACGAACTTCCGGGCGCTCGCCACCCTTTGCGTCCCGGATCAGCGCTGCACCTTCGGCACGAGCGGCTTCGATTTCTTCCAAAGCCGCCGCTTTTGCAGCAACTACCGCATCTTCGCTTGCTTTTTGCGCTTCTGCCTCAGCAGCAGCCACGCGTGCCTCTGCTGAGGCAATGGCTTTTTCGGCGCGCTCTTCCGCTGCTTTAACCAATTCCGCCGCCATTTCCGCCGCTATACGACCAGCCTCGGTATCAGGAACCAGAGCTTCGCGCCCCAAATCCTCCAGACAAGGAAATGTCAAAATATCTCCAACACGAATGATATTTGGGTTCGAGCCAATTACATCGCGGTTTGCATCGTATATTGGCCGATAGTCTTCGGTCGCATACACCGCGATCGCCAACTCCCGTAGGCTATCGCCGCGTTGGATCTCGTAGGTTAAACACGCCTCTTGCGCTGAAGCCGTCCCTGTTGCGGCTGCTAGAGCGAGGCCGGATATGATAAGATGGTTTCTCATTTTTTCCTGTTTCTCTGCCTGGTTCATGTCTGTGCCGGTTTAACCACGGCGATTGAAATGTTGTCCTGATCCGGGTCTGCTTTGGCCTTCAGCGCCTGAAGAAGCGCGTCGGCGATATCGCGAGCCGGAGATTGATTATGAGTACGCAGCAAAGTCTCGATCTCGGTGTTATCGAGATATTGCAGTCCATCACTGCCAAGGATCAGAATATCTGCCGGCACCAGATCTAAAGGCTGTTCCGGGCAATCAACCTTCGGGATTGCAGCGCCCATGATGACCGAGGTCAGCTGGTTGCGATCCGGATGCATCTGCGCCTCTTTTGCGCTGAGCAGACCCTGCGCGATCTGTGCATCGATCATCGGGGCCATCGAGTGGTCCTCGTTGATCTGTGACAGGGTATCATCGCGAAACAGATACAAGGGGCTATCGCCGATCGAAATCCAAAAGATCCGCTGTTCCAACATCAGCATGCCCAGAAGGGTAGAGCCCAAGTTGACCTTGTTCTCTTCGCCATGGCTGGCGATTGCGGCGTTAGCCTGCATTGCGGCCATCGGCAGAGCGTCGAGCAGTGCGCTCTGAACAAGGTCAGGCTCATCCAACTGGGCATCCATCGCGTCGCGCCAGGCAGAAATTATCAGCTGCGAGGCAACTTCACCCGCATCATGGCCACCCATACCATCGGCAACGACGACATATCCTGCATCCGCCGTATCAGAGACCCGTGCGGCAATCGCGTCTTCCTGCGAGTCGCGCTGACCCTGGTCGAGGATCAGGGCAATATCATATGCAGGGGTCGCCAGCATTAATCGGCATCCCGCCAGTCAAAGCCATCATCGCAGAAGGCCATGAAACGGATCGATGTCTCGCTGATGCGGATAGAGTCTCCGTTTGACAGGGCAATGGTGCTCAGCACGGGTTTGCCATTCAGACGGACCAGATTGGCCTTGCCGCCATGACCCAGATAACATTTCCGATCCTCAGGATCATAGGCGATAACAGCATGGTTGCTGCGCGAGATTCCGGTATCTCCGAAATCCAGCTGAATAGCTTGATCATCGTTCCGGCCGATCTGCATCAACCCTTCGGTTAATGTGATTGCGGCACCTCGGCCCGGACCGGCGGTTACAACCAACCATCCGACAGGGAAAGTTTGTTGCACGGCCTCGGCTTTTGCGACAGGTTCGGATATTTCCATCAAGTCCTGAACATGCGTGTCTGCCCGTTCAAAGCCCAGGAAAGTGGTCTTCACACGCGAACGCCGGTCTTCTGAAGGCGCGGCTGGCGCTTCAGGTTCAGTCACTTCTACAACCGAGACAGCCTCCGGTTCGGGTGCGGGCTCAGGCTCCGGAATTGCTTCTATCTCAGCTTGGGTTTCAAAGGCTTCCTCAGGCTCCGCAGTCGCAATTTCCGCGACGGCGGCGAGTGTCTTGTCGTCCTCGGCTTCATCCTCAGTGCTGAGATGAAGCGTCACGATTTGCTCGTCTTCGTCTTCAGCTTCCTGCAAGTCAGACGCTTCTTCTTCCACAATTTCTTCAACGATCTGATCTTCTTCGAACTCCGGCATAGGCTCTTCCGGGATCAATTCGTCAGATTCTTCATAGTTGTCTGAGCTCACGTTGCCACCAGCCAGTGCAGCGCGCAGCGCGTTGAAGTCGGCAATTGGCTCAGGCTTTTCGTCCTGTACTACGTCTGCTTCTACCGCTTCATCTTCTTTCGGTTTGCCGGCACCCTCGAGAAGCCGGCTAAGAGGGCTTTTGTATTTAAACATGGTGACGACACCTTCTTTGTTTTCTGTTGCGGGGATCAGCCCGCAGGATGGCTACTAACCGCTGCCTAAAAGGGCAGAGGCACTATTGAATAAGAAACAGGGAAACTCTTACTTCGCGACGGGCCGGCTCCCGACGGGGCGACGATGGAGATGCCGCCCCCAGTACACAACCTGGCGATTTTCACATAAACCGGTTCAATTACTCCTGCGTTAGCTGCATAACCGCAGTGCCTTCTCCGCCATTGCGCAGTATGATCAAGCGCGCCTGGGGCTGATTGTCGGAAGCAAGAACAGCGAGAACGTCATCAAGGCTTTCTGGCTGGTCGAGTGCCGTACCTGTCTGCGCTTCACGCAGAACAACATCACCTTTTTGTAAGCCCCCCACGCCGTTCTCCGGGACAGAGGCGACAACGGTTTGCCACCCCGCGTCACCTGCATGATGGGCTTTGAAAGTGTATCCGTTCTGCAATCCAAACATTCGGTGAGCAGGCAGTGCCAAAAGCCCGTTTTGTGCACGCGTCTGACCCAGTTCACGATAGCGCGCCGCAACACGGATATACCCGTCCGGATCGACCGAGAAATTATCCAGAACCTGTGAAACCAGAGTTGCGTCCGGGCGGATCGGCTCGCTGTTGAGCCTAAAGATCGTGGTTCCACGCTTCACCCAGTCGCCGATGACAGCCGTGTCCAGGTTCGCGTCGACATCATTGATCGCAATGACACTGCCTGTCGCACTGCGACGTTTGGAGATATCAAAGGGTACTTCAATATCCCAATGTCCAAAGGCCACTTGATTTTCCGCCAGAGTCACCGGTTCTGAAGTGGTCTCATCGTTCAGTGCTGTCTGTACCGCTGCCTCTTCGGATTCAGCTGAGGTAGCAGGTTCCGCATCTACTGCAGCGGGCACCTCTGATGCCACTTGTGTTTGCTCGACAGGATCTTCCTGTTTGGTTTCTGTTTCGACAACCGGTTCTGCCTGTGCATCTTCTGGGTCTGCCGCTACGACCTCAGGCTCTGTGACCGAGATAGTTTCAACCTGTTGCGGTTCGGTCTGGGAAACTGCGGCCTGCTCGATCGGCTCCGGCGTTGCCTCGATGGAGTCCGGTGTTACCTGAGTTGCCTCTAGTGTCGGCTGATCACTTGACAACATGAAGTACCCACCGGCTGCCAACGCCGCCGCGACGACAACGGCACCTGCTATTACCTTACCGCTGCCACCTGAACCGCTTTTGATAACGGTATCTACTGCTGCGACGGCTTCGTCTTTGGGTGCAAATTTTGCGAGATCGTCTTCGGATTTTTCCTCATTGCCAAGCGCCAGATCAGAATTCCCTGCAAGCAAGGCAGTCACAACAGCTTCGGCATTCTCGCTTTCCGCTTTGATCCGTTCTTTTTCGGCCTGCTCGTCTTTACGATCCATGCCGACGATGACTGAGACCGGGCGGTAGGCGAAACTGTCGAACATCACCCCGGGACCACGGAACATGCGCAACCAGTCCAACGCGGTTTGCAAGCGGTCAGGGGTGTGAACCTCCATCGCCTTATCAATCGCCTCAAGGAATCCATCGGGATAGCCTTTGAAACGTCCGGCTAGCGGGATGTATGGGTCGTCTTGTCCGTTGTTGAATGCGTTCAGACGTGTCTGACCATCAATCGGCCGCTCGCCACTAATCGCGTGATAAAGGGTTGCAGCAAGCACATAAAGATCACTGCTAGGCCCTTGTTCCGCCCCACGCACGTAAAATTCGTGTGGTGAATACCCATCCTTGATCACGCGCAACGTCAACAGGGCCGCCGATTTGTTCGCTGCCTGTTCGCGTGCTGCGCCAAAGTCGATCAGAACCGGCTCGCCATTTTCGTCAATCAGGATATTGTCCGGCGATATGTCGCGATGCAACATGCCGCTTTGGTGAATGAACGACACCGCAGAAAGCATCTTTTCGGTGACCTGAACGATGAAATCAGGCCCGCTTTTGTTGTCAGGATATTCGACATAGTCCAACAGATCGCAGCCACGGATCAGGTCCATAGCGATATAGGCGGTGTTGTTGTCTTCAAACACCTGATGCACGTCGACAATGTTTGGGTGGACTAGCCGCGCATGGTTGCGCGCTTCCTGAATAAACAGATCGATAATGGCGCGGAGATCATCCTTGTGGTCGGGATTGGCGGCTTCGACCAGATCACCATTCCGCTGACAAAGTGCGCCAGGATAGCATTCCTTGATGACAACATCGCGATCCAGACTATCGCGTGCGAGATAGGTTATACCAAATCCACCGTTGCTTAGAAAACGGAGTATTTCATACTGACCGCGCAGCAGCTTCGCGCCTGGCTGCAATCCTTCGATCTGAGGTTCGTCGTGCGTTGTGCCGACAGCCTGGTTGTGGCTCATTTCTTCCCGCCCATTCTACTCGTTTTTTGCGGCTTAGATAACCAGGGCTTTAGCCCGCGAACTCACAACCAAACACAACCGCAGGACACTTTAGACGGTTAGACGTTTCAAATTTGACTTTATTTGGGCCACCTGATGGCTTCACTAAGGATCAAAAATCCAGAAATCGCACATATAGTAACTTTCAACACTTTGCATACAATATAGTGTATTCCTAAGGTGAGCTAATCGGATTCTATAACTTCAAAAACCGCGCTTGGTCCACGAAATCGAAACAATAGCGCGGTGATTCCGATCCTTTCGAATCGCTGCGTTGCGGCTCAATTATTGCGGGAAAAACTCACGTTCCGGTTTTCGGAGGGGCAGACGCGACCGAGCTGCCGGCCCATGCAAGGTTATCGCTAAGCTGTGCAAGGATGCTGATCGCGTCTTTGAGAGGTGCATCGCCACTCTCGAATTGTAGTAGCAACAGCAGGTCGGTTGCCTTTTCGAACTCAGCCGGAATCCAATCAGCCTCGGGGTCGATTTCGGATCCGGATTCCAACCTCTCGGCAAAATCCTCAACAATTTCCTGACAACTTTGCAGAAAGGCCGCAGGCTCGATATCCGAGCTTTCACGCAGGTCGTTGTAGATACTGGCTATGGCTGCAAGCCAATCTTCGAGAATTGGATTATCCAGAGGGGGCAGGGCGGTTTCTAAGCTTGATTGGACCGCAATACCGTCAGCCTTAGCGTCACCTTCTTCTTCAACCCCCGTGAGCTCTTCCAGATAAGGCAGAAATTCTTCGACCAAGTCCTTCTGAGCTGCTTCAAGATCATGGCGTCGATGGTCAGACGCCACGCTTAACACTTGTTCGGCCAAATTTTGGCCGCCGCAGATCTCCCAAAGATCAAAGTCAGGCTCGGGTTCCTGCTCCATTGCACGCACGGCAACCGGCGTGCCAATGGGTACAACCGCACGGAACAGATCACCTTTTTCTTTATTCAGTCGGGCAACAACCCGATCCAGTGAATCCCGAACCGGAGGCAAGTCGGCGTGGGTTACGGCCAACAAGCTGTTATCGCGCAGCTTCTGTGGCACCTGCGCCCACAAATGCCGTTCAGTTTCGCGCCAGGCGTTGGTTCCGTTGGTACACCAAATGGCGCAGTCCACATACTCCAGCAATCCCAGTGTCTGCTTGTATGTATCATCCAAAGCACCGGCACCGGGCAGGTCGAATAGCGAGATCTCTTGTAGGGCCGGGGTGTTCAACCCGACCGAGATGAAATCAGGTTCGTCAGCTGCGGCTTTTTCCAGCGCAATCCCTGAGTAGACCTTGGGTTCCTTGTCCCACCAACCAACGGTGGTTTCAGGAGTATCGGCGTAAGCGACGATAACCAGCGGCAGTTTCAGATGCTGCGGCCCGGTGGGCAGAATGTCAGCACCTGCAAGCATGTTCGCAAGGCTGGACTTCCCGGCGCCAAATTCCCCGGCAAAACCGATTGACACCGCGTTCGAAAGCCGCTCGGCATGAGCCAAGGCGCGGGAACGCATATCGTCCAGCTCAACCGACGAAGGGGCGTTTTCAGTAGCGGTCAGGAAACGCTCTAACTGGCGCACTTCCTTCTCGGTTCCGGGGAATTCAATCATTCTGCGGCCTCTGCCTGTCGAGTGTCCACGGGTGCGGTTCCATGTACCGCACCCAGTTCATCGCTGATGCGGCGGGCCTGGTCAACCGCACGTTGAGCGTCGGCACGGGCATTTGTATCGTCGGTTCCGGCGCGATGTTCCAGATGTCCGGCAAGTAGTGCCAAATAGTGATCCAGCACCGTTTGCATGCGCTCGATCAGATCGATTCTGGCGGTATCCACCAGATCGTCACCAATCATCTCGAATTCCTGTACGATCATTCTTTCCGCCCGGTTCAGAACGCTACGGCGCGAAATCAGTCGCGATAGCCATGTCACACGCAGTTCGACCGTAATACCCCGCGTCAATGCACTGGTGTCTGGTCTGAACCAACGCACCGCGCTTGTATTCATGCGATTGTCCACCGGCTCCTGCCAACCAGGCAGGGCACGCAGGGCAGCATTGCTTTGCATGTCGATCGCATAGAGCTCACTAAGCATGCGTTGACGCACCACCTGAGTCGCGCCTTGAACAAGCTCTCGCATCCGCTCACGCAGCGGTGTGAAATTCAACTCGGTATCACCGTCTTTGGTCAACAGAGGGGATTGGCCATCGGGGCCACGTACGACAATCGAAACGGCCTCGGCAACCGTATCGTCCATTACGCCGCGCAGATTGGCCAGCACGTCATCCATGTCGTTGGTGATCGCCCGGGATTTCTCTGCGATCAACGCGCGCAGATCTGTAAGTGTCTTGTTATTTTCTTCAACATTTGCCGTGTCAGGCCCGTCCTGCTCCTCAATCGCACGGAGCCTCGCGTTGCTGCGCTCAAGCTCACCCTGGGCAAAGCTGTTGAGGTGCTGCCAAGCCATATTGAGTTGTTCCTGGCGCGGGCCTTCCGTCAGAGCTTTAGTCACATGGCGGCGCAAATCGGGCAGGCCCGACGCGATCATTGCGGCAAAACGTAATACGCCTTCGCGGCTGATAGGGCCGGGGCCTTGCTTGATCTCTTCGACGCCATCCAGGTATTGCTTCATCTGCTCAGGATGAGCCCGAAGCCAAGCGAGTATCTGATCGTGGTCAATGCCGGTTTCATCACCGGTCAGAGCGTAATGCGCCCATTGGGCGCTGCCCATCAGGACATCGATATCCGAATTACCTAAAGCATTCTCAAGCCCGTCCAACACATCAGCGCGCACCTTCGTGGCATCCTCAGCACCGCCGCCCAATTCATCGACACGGTTGATGAAAACCACAATCTGACCAAGCTCTAGCGCTTGCATCAAACGGAACAATTTCAGATCCGCGCGCGACAACGCCTGATGCGCCGAAAGCACCACCACAAAGAAATCTGATTCCTTGAGGTATTGGCGCGAAATTTCCTCGCGGATCAGCAGCGGGTCATTGACACCCGGTGTATCGGTAACGGTTACCGGATACGGGAAATGGCCGATGTCAAAATAGACTTCGGCCTTGCGGGTGATATCGCTATAAAGACCTCGGTCCGAACCGGGGTCATGTTCCCCTTCATCCGTTGGGTCATCTCCGGCACAAACATAACGTGCCAGATCATCTGATGTTAGTTCATCGAGATCGTGATGCTGGCCCAACAAGTGTTTGTAGCTATCACCAAGACGCAGCTTGGCGCGGGTTTTCATGGCCTCAACCTGCTCTTCGATCATCTCGCGTTTATAGCTGTCTTCCTCGTCCGGGAACATATTGCGCAGCTCTTCGCCTTCAGCGATCAGAGCTTGCCATTGGCGATTGTCGAAGAAGTGAAACTCGGCACCCGATTTCCTGCCGGATGGATGGCCGAAATGCATGTCGGTGATCACAGTTGTCCAAGGGTTCACGTCTGAGGGTAGATATTCCGCCTGCCCGGTGAAACCATTGATCAAGCGAGACTTGCCAGCCTTGATCTGGCCTACGAAAGCGATCGAAGGCTTGAGGTTCGACAGATCGTCAACAATGCGTGAGATGAAATGACGTGTTTCGTCATTGCTCATCCCATTCATGTCTTCTGCGATGCGAATAAGCTCGCGGCGGTTTAACTCACTCATAAGATTTACCCTGGTAACTCGTATTTATCATCTAGCTTTGCAAAATGGACACTATTTGGCAGGAACGCGGTCATTCGACGGCGTTTTTCAAAGATTTCCACAGGTTGACAGCAGCGCCCAGCTTACGGGTGTCATGAAACGCGGCTGCAACGTCCTCATCATCGCGCAGGATCGCAAGGCCAACACCTTGACCCCCGGATGGTCGCATTACGATCAATTGCGGCTCTGACAGTATGTTAGATACATCTGCTTGCCAGCCGAGGAGATCTTTGGTGAAACGCGCCAAAAGGTTTTCGTCTGGATGCGCAGGCTGCCCTTCGGAACAAAGCCCATCAAATTTGACCTCATCGCTAATCAAAAAGCGTCCCAAAGCAAAGCGTTCAGAACCTTCATAGAATGCATCAGTGATCCCCGATGGGCTCTGTTGATCCGTTTCTACTTCAGGTTCAGGGGTGGCATCCGGAACAATCGTCATACGCCGCTCATCCGGTAGAACAATATTTCCGCAAGCCGCCTCTACCTCAGAAAATGTTATGCCCACATCATCCGCTTCAAGCGCCGAATCCGGTCTGAGCGAAATCAACTCTAAAGGGCCGGGGGCGATCGCGATGTCAGAAACCAGTTGGGCCAGTCGGCCCGTCAAGTTTTCACGGGCATCGGTTTCAAAATCGGGTAAAGGCCCCGAAACACAGCGAAAGACATCGGTGATCCGAGAGCTGTTCACTTCAACCGCCAGCATTCCTCCGTCGGCCGCCTTGAACTCTAGCCTCCTTGGCAGGATCGTGCCGCGAATAGCGTTCAGTACCTCACCTCGTCTTGCCTGCGCAGTTTCGCCCGACAGATATACTGCGGGAGATAAACGCGCGACCGAAGATTGCCCGATTTCTTCGAGCAATTCGAGTATTTCGCCATCCATCATACCGTGAACCCCCTCTGGTTCCGTCTATACCGCAGCAGCCACCGAGCTGAGGCTGAGATGTGATTTTGTAAGCGCAAGCCCGGTATTCGCGCTGTCGCGACAAATATAGCAGACAACGTGATCCGGGTATTTCGGCGTTCTCAGAAAGATATGTATACGATCATTGGCGAACACCGCGATTTCCCCAAATCCGGGGTGTTCCGTTTCATCTATCTGTGCCGTGCGCAACAATTCCTCAAAGCCTTTTGTGCCCCGGCTTTGAAACAGGTTAGCAACTGAAAGCGCCAGATTTTCTAAAGCATCTGAACTCTCTCGGTCTGCAGCATCAATGCCCAATAGCATCCCTGTTTCCATATCAACATACCCGGCTGCAACGCAGTCGGGTATGGTCTCGATGGCCGAGGCTAAGGCGGATTCTATCGACATTCAGATATCCACCTCAAAGAATGTTTCAGATCGCGTGCCATTCTGCTCCACCGTTTTTGCGCGCTTCCACCACCGGTCGCATGCTGGCTTCGCTATTGCGAGCGGTGTGCTCCAGCGCAATCTGATCATACTCGGACAAAAATGCAGCAAAAGCGCTTTTCAAGCCTTGGGCATCATCAGGCAGACTTTCCCGCGCTACGATCTCGCTCCACATCGCAGACGCGCTGAGTGGCGATTCCGAGGGCAGAACGCTTGGATCGGCTGCTTGTTCTTCAGACGCCTCTTCATTCGACTTCGCTTCGCCACTCAATTCAACCACTTTGGCTGGCGTGAGTGAGTTTGATTCCGGTTCCGGCTCGTATTCTTCTGTTGATTCCTCAGATTGCTCAGAAAGCAATGACGTAATCGACGAGATAGACACTTCGATGTCCGAAGCCGAGCTCTCCTCATCGACAAAAGTCTCCTCGGATGTAGAGGCTTCTACCGTTGCATCTTGTTCATCTTCGGGACCGAGAATAATTAGCTCCGCATCCTCTTGGTCCTCTTCTTCATCCATGAAAGCAAACTCATCGACGTCATGGGTCGGGTTCGCCAAAAGGTTCAGATCCAGCGGGTCATCGGATTGTTCTGAGAATACGGAACGCAGATCTTCATCAGCTGGTTCTGCTTCAGAGGTCATTTCGGCGCGCATCCGTTCTGCCTCGTCTACGTCAATTCGCGGGCGCTCAGCTTCTTCTGAGCGGCGCTCGACGCGGGCAGGGCGGATTGGAAAGCTTGTGACAACATCACTGCTCGCTTCAGCCGGAGTGTCAGCCAGCGGATCCTGATGCACCAACGGTACATCTTCCATTCGGCTTTCCGGATGCAAATGGCTCACTTTTGGTGCTTCGGACAGGGATTTATCAATTTGATAGCGGGCTAGCATATCCGCTCGCTTGTCCATAATCTGCTCGGTGATCTCCAGGAAACTGTCGACCATCTTACCACCACCGCTGCGTGACCAAAGTTCGGCATCACCGGTTTTGTCACGGGCCATGATGGCATCACGGGCCGAGAACAGTATCGTGCGATTGAACAAATGACCCGCTTCGCGATTTACGCGGCGCAAGACCTTTTGCCTGTCTTTCTGATTTAAAGCATCCGCACGTGTCACCAGCAGCAGCGATTTGTGCTGCAGCCTTTCAGGCAGCGAAACCCAGGTGGCACGTTCAGTCTCGCGCCAGGCTTGTGTCGAGTGGGTGCACCACAACACACCATTGGCTTGGCCAACTGCACGCTGCCAGACATCCGTCGAAATCTTCGGGTCCGAAATCCCGGGTGTGTCGATCAAGTCGACCGCCTCAAGAATATCGGCCTCAAGGAAGATGCGAATGAACTGGGCGTCGTTGACACCAACCTGTTCAAGCTGATCCAACTCGATATTCTGCGTACTGCCATCATGGCGTTTGATATAAGCGGGTCGATTGCCCCAGCTGAACCAGATCGGCGGCAGCTGCGTAGCTGTGACCTGTGTTGGCAGTGCCTGTTTGCGTAGCAGGAAATTCATCAACGTCGATTTGCCTGCACTGAATTCTCCCATGAGCGCAAACACGGGTTTGCGGCGGGACCACTGCTCGATGCGGTTCCATGTCTTGGGAGAGACGAAGCGGGTTTGTGAATTTTTTACCATAACTCTTCTTATGCTGCTTCGTTACTAAGGTCTTTCAGGATATCGCCCAGAATATCGTCGCGCGATTTCTGTGGCTTCTGCTCGGCGATCTGTGCCGCAGCCCTGTCAGGTGAATGCGAGATGCTGAGCAACGTATCTTTCTGCTCGACCATAAAGTCGGTCAGCGTAGCACGTACATTCTCCAGCACGGCGGCAATCTGGTTCTCCTCGATATCTTTAGTGATCGAGTTCGCCTCAGACGCGATCAAGCGCGTGTAGTCTGCGGCATAGGCCTCAAAGCCCTTTCGGCGTTGCCACCATCGGCGCCACCATGTGCTTTGCAGGTCCAGCGCAATAGTGCGCCCAATCCCGAGTGGCGGAGGCACGCGTGGCACGATCGGAGCTTCGATATTGAATTCACCCAAGTGATTGCCCAACAGTTTCTGGTACAACGCCTCGACATCCGCCGCCGCTGCTGAATACAACGCACCGGCTTCCTTGCGCATCGAACGGGCAAAGCTGAAATATGCGGCTTTCTGCAAAGTTCGCAGCCCGGCCGGGTCATATTGCCATGTACCCTGCTCTCCATTTTGCTCAAGATGTGAGATCAGAGAATCTGTCGCGCGCTTGACAAAATTCGCTTCTGCCGTGGCAAGTCGCTCCAGTACCTTGTCGCGCAGTTTGGTTGTCAGCTCGGAAGCTTTCTTTTCGTATTCGGCTGTAACCCTCGCAATCGCGTCTTCTGGCGACGCACCATCTAAATCCCGAACAATTCCATCCGAGTTTGATAAGGTCTTAGCAACAGCTGTCGCCCGAATCTGACTGGCGATATTGCGCGCCCGATGCCGGACGCGATCCAAAAGCCGCGTTCCGGCGCCTTCGGCAATACGCTCATTCATCGCGAGCAACAAATCGGGCAGGCCGGAAAGCGCCCAGATCTTGTCGAGTGACGCCGCCTGATCGCCGAAACCGGCAGCCAGGTAGAAAGTGTTCAATGCCTCGCGCGATTCTTCTGTCAGAATGTCCGGATTTCCAGTGAGTGCTGCCTCAGCCCACAGGGCGCTGCCAAAGACAACGCTTGTGTTGGCGTCAATGTTGTTCTGCTTCAGGGTGTCCTGAATGCGATCGCGAATCTCGGGGACCTGATTGACCGGGTCAGACAGTTCATCAATCCGGTTCACAAACAGAATGATCTGCCGGTTTTCGAACTGAGCGATAATACGCATCAGCGCCATATCCATCGTGGTCAGTGCCTGGCTTGCAGCCAATACAACTATGCAAACCTCCGACCCTCGCAGGCTGCGCAAAGTGATCTGTTCGCGCACCATGAATGTATCGTTCACGCCCGGCGTATCGCAAAGCTTAAGCGAAATCGGATATTGCGGGATATCCATAAACAGCTCTGCCGATTTCGTCACATCCGCAAAACGACCCGTCTTTGGGTCGATATCTGGGTCATCCTCATCCCCAAGACAGACATACCGTTGGACAAGTTCATCATCGAAATAGTCATACTGGTGACTTTGGCCAAGGATCAGGTCGAAGTGTTTGCCCAACCTTTGCTCGGACTTAAACTTCATCTCCCCGATCTGACGACGGATGTCATCCATCTCATCATCAGCACCAGCACGGTTTGCGAGTTCGCCAAGGCGACCGCCGCCAACCATCAGGTTGTCCCATTCTTCCTGCTCGAAAAAGGTAAACTTGGACTTGGTGCCCCCTTCAGTCCGGGTATTGATATTCAGCGTGGTCACCACAGACGTCCATGGGTTCACATCCGAGGGTAGCAGATTTGGTCGCCCCGCCAGAATGTTGACGATGGACGATTTCCCGGCCTTTACCTGCCCCACCATTGTAACGCTGGCCGAGAAATTCTCCATTTTAGTCTTGAGCGCCGCGAGCCGCGCGGAAGAACGCGCATCCGCCACCTCTGTCAGTTGGTCGATCTGCGTCGTCAACGAAGTCATTGTCTCTGTCATTTCGGACAGAGCCTCGTTTCCTACAGACAGAAGGTGGTCGTTACGCGCCATGGTTAGCCTCCGGTACCTGTTGCGGCAAATTGGTCCCCTGCCCCGTCCGGCAGGCTCGCAAGCGTGTCGATGCGCGCGATAAGATCCAATGCGTTACCGAGGATCACAGCCTCGGTTTGCGGTGAAATTGATTCATATGCGAAGGAATCAGCAAGCACTTCGATAGAACTGAAGCCTTCCCCATTTTCCAGGCAGGCGACACGGCGCCCCGTTGGAAAATCTTCTGATTTGTTTGCCGGCAAAGGCATGCGGGCATTCGCCAGCAAATAGCGATTGCCCGAATGGGTTTTGAGCGCAACGCCGAAACCCGTGCCAGGATGCTGGCGGTTCAGAGTTTTTAGCTCGCCGATAAAACTATCTCGGGCAAGACTTACAACGTCCTGCTCGGAAGCAGCGGATTTGATCAGGTTGGTCACGACAGAGACCCTTGTTCTGGAGTTGAGCAGAAACTCGCACGGTGCCAGAAGGCAAAAAGACTCATTAACTCCTGCGTTCAATCAATTACGATTTCCGCGGTGTTATTTTGACGCGAATAGGATATTTTGGCGTTTGAAATGTGGCACAAATAAGGTGGCGGACCTCATAAATACCTCAACCTATAAGAGAATGCCTGAAAAGCACGCACCAACTGGACCCGTAACCGATTCCAATACTGAAAACTCTAATCTGGTGCGATGGATCAGAATTGGGCCTCAGAATATCTTATAACTATTTGTTTTTTAACAATGTTAATCGATCCCCCTCGCTAAGTGTAACTTTGCTTAAATTTCCTTCAGGCTACTCACACAACACACAAAATATCACTCTGGCGACCCTTCGCCCACAAGCCTCGTGGTGAGCTCAACTTATAGGTGCAACACGCTTACGATCAAAAAAGGTCTACAAGTTCACCTTTTGGAAACAATAATAATGTCAAGATTGAGCCTATTCTGACATCTCAACGAACAGAAAATCTCTGCACTTAGGTCTAAATAAACCCGCCCTTCAAAGACATTTCCTTTTCGACGGATTGCCACTTTGGACTTGCACTCGATTCTCAGGAGCTTGGATGAAGCGCAATTCGACGTCTTATTGTTTCTCGTATGGCGATAATAATCTTGTGTATTGTCGCACTTTACCTCTCGCGCTCCCTCAAAAGCTTTGCTATTGAGCGCCTCGTCGCGATGCTTTGGCATCGGGTTGCGGGTGTGGCGAAATTGGTAGACGCACCAGATTTAGGTTCTGGCGCCGCAAGGCGTGGGGGTTCAAGTCCCTCCACCCGC
Source organism: Ruegeria sp. AN6 (assembly GCF_056540425.1). NCBI lineage: Bacteria > Pseudomonadati > Pseudomonadota > Alphaproteobacteria > Rhodobacterales > Roseobacteraceae > Ruegeria > Ruegeria sp. AN6. The sequence continues at coordinate 58,305 of NZ_JBQFWR010000005.1, read as the reverse complement.
ACCAAGAAATCAATAAATTATTATAAATATTAAGTACTTAGATAATATCAACCATCATTGGCCCCACTATCAGGCCAACCTTGGTCTTGCCGTAGTCTGCGTATAGTTGGCTAAATCAGCAATGGGCCGTGGAGTGAGCCTTTAACGATCCTTCGAGCTTTTCCATCCGAGTGTATCGGTAGTTGTTTGGACTGCTCCGCATGGTTAAATTTGGATTAGTTACCCACGTTTACTCTGGAACCGTGCATGTAGCCGCCTACCAACGGTTTTGCGAATCACCAAAGCGAATATTTGGCATTGTTAGGTTTAAGTCCTGCATTGCAGACATTCGCGACAACTTGCTTGACCCTCTACTTTGCGAACAAAACAGCCACTGTGAAACCAGCTAACGAGCCCCTTTTGACCACTCAGGTCTTGTTGAGCGCGAGATGCAACTCAGAACTGGATTTCAGTTTTCCGTGAGTCTAGTCTCCTTTTTTTGGGAGGGTTGTGTGTATGAAACGAAGACTTGCTGCAATACTTGCGGCAGATGTCGTTGGTTACTCGCGCCTTGTCCGCTCTAACGAAGAACGGACATTAGCGAAGTTGCGAGAACTTCGGGAAAGTGTTGTCGAGCCCGCCGTTGCAAAATACGCAGGTCGAGTAGTCAAATGGATGGGCGACGGAGTATTGACGGAGTTTGCCAGCGCCGTCGATGCAGTTTCATGCGCATATGCTATCCAAAGTTCTATCCATTTACGCAACAAAGAAGCCTTGGGCGATCGGGAGATAACCTTTCGTGTCGGCATAAATATCGGTGACGTTGTGGTGGAAGGTGATGACATTCATGGCGATGGAGTAAACGTGGCCTCAAGATTGGAGACGCTGTCCGATCCTGGCGGGATTTGCATTTCGGCCTCAGTCCATGAACAGATCAAGCACCGCTTGGATGTGCCTTTTCAAGACGCGGGAGCTCAGCAGGTTAAAAACATTGTAGAGCCAATCCGCATCTGGAAATGGACGAACTCGGCGAATGATGACGCAGGAAGTAAAAAGTCCACCTCAGATTCAGCTTTGAATTCAGCCCCGAGCCTGCCGGAAATTCCTTCTATCGCGGTTTTGCCGTTTGACAATATGTCGGGCGATGCAGAGCAAGAGTATTTCGCAGACGGCATGACAGAGGACTTAATCACCGACCTCTCAAAATTGTCTGGCTTGTTGGTCATCGGCCGCAACTCTTCATTTGTTTACAAAGGCAAGGCGGTGGATCTGCGGCTCGTCGGTAAAGAGTTGGGCGTGCATTATGTCCTAGAAGGTAGTATCCGCAGGGCGGGCAACCGAATTCGTATGAACGCGCAGCTAATTGAAACCGGAAATGGAAGCCACGTTTGGGCCAATCGCAGGGACGGAACGCTAGAAGATGTTTTTGACCTGCAAGACGAGATTACACGGGAAATTGTCGACGCGCTGTCTGTTCAATTAAGGGAAGGCGAGGAAACGCGTCTTGGTAGTCAATACACAGGTAATACTGAAGCTCGCGACTGGTTTCTCAAAGGCCGCCAGCGCTATCGTGAACCGGGTCCGCAAGCCAACGCCGAAGCGCAGGTACTGTTCACCAAAGCTTTAGAAGCTGACCCAAACTTTGCCTACGCCATGGCCGTTAGAAGCTACCTAAAATTCCATGCTTGGTTCTTTAAGTGGAACAGCCACCAGAATGCGTTCGAAGAGGCGTTGGCTGAGGCTGAGCTTGCCGCCAAAATCGACCCTAACCTAGCGGCCGCTCATGCTTTTCTGGGTTGGATGCATATGTGGGGCGAAGGCTTCAAAAGAGCTCTTTCTGAGCATAATACAGCCTTGTCATTGGACCCCAATTCTTCCGATGGTCACTTGTGGCAGGCTTCGTCGTTCATTTACGCGGGGACACCGGAGTTGGCAATTGCTCCAATGGACCGAGCTATGCGGCTAGAACCGCATACTCCACCGATATACCTTCTGAATTATGGTCACTTGATGTTGCAACTTGACCGCTATGAAGAAGCTATCGAATATTTGCAAGCGGCAATACGCAACGCACCTAAGTTCCCTATGAACTACATATTTCTGTCGGCAGTGAAAACTGCGCAGGGCAAGTTGAAAGAAGCTGAGGAAGCTGGCTTGAGACTTCTCGAACTGATCCCTGTAGCTACGGTATCCACATTGAGTTCCCAATTGCCTTACGCAAAAGAAGAGCACAGACAAAAAGTCGTTGCGGGCCTGAAAGCCGCAGGACTGCCAGATTAATGATAACCAAAGAAGTCGGCTAAGGCTCGATGCAATCATTTGCTGAGTAGTGGCAGATTTCCATGTTGAGGACACTTCCCCCCTCAAATTAGACTTAATTCAACCCAACCTTTCCTTGGTATTTGTAGTAGGCGAACGCTCGACCCATGCAAAATTTTTGGGGAGTTTAGGACAAGTTCTTGAATTGACTTTTTGCCCGCAAATCCAGTGGCAAGGTCGTACATAAACCCAGCGAGGAGCAGCAAGGTATTTGGATTTTCTCGAAGTAGTGTATGATTTCAGATTTTTGGGACGCTGGATAGTTCGTCTTTGTTGATCGGTACGCGCCCAACTTTTTCTTGGGGGGGGACAATTTATGCAAAAACTACTCATAGCTATTTCAGCTGTTTATTTTCCGATTACCGCCTTGGCTGAACCAAGTTTGGAACGTGGAGAATATCTCGTGCGAGGACCGGCTGCGTGCGGCAATTGCCATACGCCGCAAGGACCGAACGGGCCTAATATGTCCAATGAGCTTGGCGGCATGATGGTTGAAAAAAAACGACATGATGGAGGCCTGGGCGGTTAACATAACACCAGGTAGCCGCGTTGCGGATTGGAGCGATGAAGAACTTGCCCGAGCAATTCGTGAAGGTATCCGTCCGGATGGCACCGTCATTGGACCGCCTATGCCCATCAGCTTGTATCGCGGACTGAGTGATGAAGACCTCATTTCTATGGTTATGTTTCTTCGGACGATACCTGATAGTAGCGATACCACGCCTGTTTCAACGTACGGATTTCCTCTTCCTCCAAACTACGGTCCGCCGATTGATAGCGTTTCGGCGCCGTTGCAAGGCGCAACTGTCGAATACGGCGAATACCTCGCTGGACCGGTCGCGCATTGTACAGAATGTCATACGACTTTCGGACCCAAGGGTCCGATGTTCGACACGCATCTTGGTGCAGGCGGATTCGAATTTCATGGACCGTGGGGGGGTATCTGTGGCCCCCAATATCACTAGCCACGAGGATGGACTTGCCGGTTATACGGACGAAGAGCTAAAAACAATGATCGTCTCGGGTAAACGCCCAAGCGGGACGCAGATGCTACCGCCGATGGGTTACGCATATTACTCAACGATGTCGCCCGAAGACCTTGAGGCCATTGTAATGTATCTACGAACCATTCATCCTCTTCCTGATCCTTAATTGTTGATATGAGAAACTGCCGGTAACTGCACACCTGAACTCATCGTTGCGTTAGGCTTGTGGTCCCACTGAACGAGATACATATTCGTTTCCGCTTTGGGCTCGGTGCGGTCATTCACCTGGTTTGGTCGAATGACTGCTTTGCGTAGGTGACCAGGTAGTACCAGTCAATGGATACGCTTTTGCAATTCCCTATGGGCGCGGATCAGGTCATTGATCCTCTTGCGCGCTTCCTCAGCTTCACTCGACCGTTCCCCATGCTTCCAAAACGGATGGCTTGGCCCAGCAGCATGCCCGCCTCTAGAAGCTTGAAACATCTGACCAAGGTAGTGCCGGGATGTTTTTTTGGGTTTATGGCGTTGCTTCCCCAGTAGTGCCCGAGCTTTCATTGTAGCTTGCAGGTCAACATCCAATCCCAACGCAGCTGCATGCTTCAGACAGATGCCAAGGCGATCCATTGCCTTGCTAGCGGTTTCGGCTTTGTCGTGCCAAATCGGTGCTAGGGTGTCTCTTATATCGATCTGGTCAATGTCGGCGATAGGAACCTTGCCCAGCTTCGGCAGAACGTGCAGCTCCAAGGGAGAATACCACGCCCTGCTTTACCATCGCCCTTTAGCTCTGCCTTGCGGGTTTCAAACGCATCAATGGCAATGTCTTTGAGCAGGTTCAAATTTCGCTCTGCCTGTCTACGCTCCCACTCTCGCTCTATTATCGAGTCCAGGTTCCTGCGAACGACTGCGCGCCATTTCGCAGCTTCTTCGCGCGCCTCTTTCAGCGCTACGCCCGGATAGGCTCCGAGGCCCATTTCTCTACGGCGTCCGTGCACGGTGACCAATAGTACCCACTTGCCCTGCCTGGCATCGCGCTTATGCAGGCAGAGCCCGCCACCATCGCCGTATTTGCCGGCATCGGCAGTTCTGACCTTTGCTCCACTTAGCTTGTTGGATTGGCGCATGGCTGGATAGATTCTCAAATTGGTCCAACTTTCAGTCCCACTTCTATATCTTGTTTATAACGGAGTACCTCGGAGCAACCCGGAATGGTAAATATCTATATTTACGATGTTTTATCATTTTTGTTGAACACACCGGAACAGCAAAGAACGTATAGGAAAGCGTATTCAATGCCTTCCACCCGCACCACAAAACTTCACAGAATCGATTCGTTGCTCTGACGTTGGGTCGGTCAAACTCAAACGCCGTATCGTGCCATAAACATATCGACCGCCTGCATAGCAACCTCGTCAATCTCGCTTTGGCTGAAACTGTTTTGGATACCAAAAGCGGCCCGTCCCCATAGCCTTACCTTACACAGCTCCGAAAACTGCTCGGCCGCAATATTGACGTCTTCGACAGCCAACTCTCCTTTTGCGACCGCTTTGGTCAGATACTCTGCCATCTGCCGCCGACCATTCTGAGGGCCCGCTTCAAAAAAGGCCTTACCGAGTTCCGGGAACCTGTCTCGCTCGGCGACGCAAATGCGAAAGACTTGCTGCGCAAAGTCTGAAACCAGAAATGCAGTAAGCTGAGTTGCTGCAATTGTTAGCACCTCGCGCGCAGGTTTGGTCTCGTCAATCATTGACAGGATACGCTCGGACATTAACCGGCACTCAGTCTGGGCGACTTCGGTGAACAACAGACGCTTGTCGGGGAAGTAGCTATAGAGAGTAGCCTTCGACACGCCCGCTGATCGCGCAATGTCATCAACGCTGGCGCCTTCGAACCCATCCGCCATGAACACCTCGCGCGCCCCGCGCAAAACCTGATCGAATTTTCGGCCTGTACGCAGGATGGCGGCGGCTTGAGTCATGATGTCTCCTGAATGCGATATTCTACAACACTATAAACCGTTCGGTTCAGTTTCAACGCATTTCAACTGGATCGCGGTTTTGTCACAACGTTTAACCGTCAAGAGTAGCTTCTGCCGCGCGTCGCCCTTGCGACCCCGGCCTTTCATGCTAACACACAGCCATGGTTGAGATCTTTCTGCGCACATTGCCGTTCTTCGCAATCATCGGCCTGGGATTTTGCGCCGCTCGCAGCCGATTTTTCCCGCCCGAGGCAACTGCTTATCTGACCAAATTCGTATTTTTCTTCGCCTTGTCTGCAATGCTGTTTCGATTTGCAGCCACCTTGCCCTTTGCCGAGATCTTCAATGGTCGTCTTGTGATCGGGTATCTAATTGGAACGGCGGGTGTTTATACACTGGCGACGGCCGTCGCCTATCTGCGCGGATTGGATATTCCGACGGCTGCTGTTGAAGCCCAATGCGCCGCGATCGGCAATGTGGGGTTCCTGGGCTTGCCAATGCTGGCGCTCTTGTTTTCTGAAGCGGCCATAGGACCCGTGATGCTGGTTCTAACCGTTGATCTTGTTGTGTTTTCCTCTCTGATCGTGATTTTGATCAACGCTGGTCGAGATGGCCGGCTCGGTCTTGCGACGGTGCGCTTGATTGGGGTTGGCTTGCTGAGAAACCCAATGATCTTGTCAATCTCTGCCGGCTTGATCTGGTCGGCATTCAATGTGCCCGTCCCAGCCCCTTTGAACGACTTTCTAACAATTCTGGGGGGTGCGGCGACACCCGGTGCGTTGTTTGCCATTGGCGCGTCACTTGCCGACAAATCGGCGGAACGCATACAGATTGCGGGTTGGCTGAGTTTTTGCAAACTGGTCCTACATCCCCTTTTTGTCGCGATTATGGTGATTTGGCTGATTCCGGTTGCCTCTTTTCCAGCCATGGTCGCCATCGCGGCGGCGTCTTTACCCGTTGCGGGCAATGTCTACATGCTGGCCGCGCACTACAGAGTGGCCCCACAGCGCGCATCCGCAGCAATCTTACTGTCGACTTTGGCCAGCATCCTGACTGTCCCGCTGGTAATTGGTTGGGTCAGCACCCTCTGATCTTCAAACTTTTCTAAAAATCCACACGCCGGTAGCACCCGCACTTTACGAGGACGCGACAGAGCGATAGCCATGACGCCGACACAACGTAAGGATCAGAGAGATGGAAACCCTTTCGGAAAATGCCTGTTTTGGCGGTGTGCAAGGCGTCTATCGCCATGCCTCCTCGGCTTGCAAATGTGATATGACATTTGGCCTTTTCCTTCCGGCCGAGGCAAAGGACGGCCCAGTTCCGATTTTGTGGTATCTATCAGGCCTGACCTGCACACATGAAAACGCAATGACCAAAGCCGGAGCGCAAGGCTGGGCGGCAGAACAAGGTATTGCTCTAGTGTTCCCCGATACGTCACCTCGCGGAGATGGGGTCGCGGATCATGAAGATTATGACCTTGGTCAGGGCGCGGGATTCTACGTCAATGCTACACAAAAACCTTGGGCGCCTCACTTCAACATGTGGGACTATGTCGCCGAGGAACTACCTGCGCTGTTAGTAGAGAGCTTTGCAATCGATGCCGACCGTCAGGCAATCACCGGGCATTCGATGGGCGGACATGGTGCATTGACGCTGGCGATGAATCTGCCTGGGCGGTATCGGTCGGTTTCAGCCTTCTCGCCGATTTCAAACCCGATAGGGGCGGATTGGGGTCGCAAGCAGCTCAGCGCCTATCTAGGCGATGATGAAGCGGCATGGGCTAAGCATGACGCGTCAGCGATGATGAAAAGCACCGGCTTCAACGGTCCCATCCTGATCGATACTGGTGCAAATGACCAATTCATGGACCTGTTGCGCCCAGAAGCATTGGCGCAGGCAATCGCCGAACGTCGCCAACAAGCCACCTATCGTCTGCAGCCGGGATATGATCATTCCTACTATTTCGTGTCCACCTTCATGGAGGACCACATCACCTTCCACGCCGAAGCATTGTATGGGGAATAAGGCATGAGCAAATATGATTATGACCTGATCATCATTGGCTCAGGTCCTTCGGGGCGCGCGGCAGCTATTCAGGCCGGAAAACTGCAGCGCAGGGTGCTGGTGATTGACCGTAAAGACCGCTTGGGAGGCGTTTCAGTGCATACTGGGACAATCCCGTCCAAAACTTTACGGGAAACAGTGCTGAACCTGTCAGGCTGGCGTGAACGCAGTTTTTATGGGCGCTCCTACCGGGTTAAGGATCAGATCAGCGCGGAAGATCTGAAGGCACGGCTACACATGACGCTCGACCATGAGGTCGACGTGCTGGAACACCAATTTAACCGAAACCATGTGGAAACGCTGAGCGGGCTAGCCAAGTTCATCGGACCGCATGAGGTTGAGGTCGCAACCGACGCAGGCGAAACAACGCGTTTGACAGCTGCAAAATTCCTGATCGCGACCGGCACCAAAACATATCGCCCCGACTACGTTCCCTTCAACGGCAAAACCGTCGTCGACGGAGATGACTTCCTAGAGATGGAAGAAATACCGCGTTCGCTTTGTGTGATCGGTGCCGGTGTGATCGGTGTTGAATACGCGACCATGTTCTCGGCGCTGGATGTTCGCGTTACGCTGATTGAACCACGCGAGACATTTCTAGATTTCATCGACAAGACGCTAATCCACGACTTCACACACCAAGTTCGTGAAAATGGTGTTGATCTGCGGTTGGGGTCGGCCGTCGAAAAGATCGAAGATGCGGGCGGTCATGTCGAGATTACACTGGACAACGGGCGCCATGTCCGGGCTGAGATGTTGTTGTTTGCCGCGGGGCGCATGGGTGCAACCTCGGCCCTGAACCTAGACGCTGTTGGGATTGATACCGACCATCGCAATCGGATCAGCGTGGACCGAAAGAGTTATCAAACCTCGGTGCCTCATATCTATGCCACCGGAGATGTCATCGGGCATCCCTCGCTGGCCTCAACATCTTTGCAGCAAGGGCGAGTCGCCGCCTGTCATGCGCTTGAGACACCGACCTTACCGGAAAGCCCCTGGTACCCGTATGGGATCTACTCGGTTCCCGAAATCTCGACTTGCGGCATGTCTGAGGAAGAACTGCAGGAACGTGGCATCCCCTACGAGGTCGGCGTGGCCCGGTTCCGCGAAACCTCGCGCGGGCATATCATGGGATTGGAGCATGGTATGCTGAAGATGCTGTTCTCGCTCAAGACCCGCCGCGTCTTAGGAGTGCAGATTGTAGGTGAAGGGGCGACAGAGCTAATCCATATTGCGCAGGCGGTGCTGAACCTGAAAGGCACGGTGGATTACTTCGTCCAAAATACGTTCAACTACCCGACTTTGGCCGAAGCTTACAAAATTGCGGGATTGGACGCTTTTAACCGGATGCCTATTCCCGAAGAGTTCAAGGTACGCAAATCCACCTCGAAGGCGAAAGTGTCGACAAAGGCCAAAGACACGTGACGACGCTTTACATCGATGGCGACGCTTGCCCTGTGAAGCCCGAGGCCGAACGCGTCGCAACCCGACACAAAGTGCCAATGGTCCTGGTCTCCAATGGTGGGCTGCGCCCCTCGACCAACCCGCTGGTGCAGGTGGTGATTGTCGCGGCCGGTGCCGATGAGGCGGATAAGTGGATCGCAGAGCGCTGCGGCGCAGGCGATATCGTGGTGACGTCAGACATCCCGCTTGCCGCGAAGTGCATTGAAGCCGATGCTCGTGTGCTCCGCCCGAACGGTGAGGCCTTTACGGCAGCCAATATCGGCCAGCAACTGGCGATGCGCGATCTGATGGCAGATCTTCGTGCTGCAAATCCTCTGGGAACTGGCGGCGGCGGCAAATCGTTCGGCAAAGCAGATCGATCGCGTTTTCTTGACGTGCTTGAGCGAGAGATACGCGCCGCATTGCGCGGGTAGCAATCCCGCCGGTCCGTGACGCTTCAAAGATGCGTAGCGTCCCGTTGGACCGTGCAGCGCGTACCACGCTGCGGATGGTGCTTGCATCTTCGTCCGGTGCTTGGTTCAGTCGGCGGCAATTGATTAGGTATGGGATTACCATATGACCATCGAAGCCGTAATATTTGACATCGGAAACGTACTGATCGAGTGGCAGCCCGAGCGCTACTATGATCGCGTGATCGGCGAGGATCGTCGTCGTGCCATGTTTGCCGAGGTCGATCTGCATGGAATGAATGATCTGGTGGATCAGGGCCATCACTTCACCGATACGATTTACAGCTGGGCGGACAAGTACCCGGATTGGAGGGACGAAATTCGGATGTGGCACGACAACTGGATCGAGCTGGCCGCGCCTGAAATCCCGCATTCAGCGCGACTGTTGCGAGCGCTGCGCACCAAGAAAGTACCTGTTTTTGCGCTGACCAATTTTGGGGTTCAGAACTTCGACTATGCCACCACCGTTTATCCGTTTTTGAACGAATTTGATCGCCAGTATGTCTCGGGCCGGATGAAAGCAGTTAAGCCTCATACCCCTATTTATGAGATGGTTGAGGCCGATTGCGGCATCGACCCCGCCGCTCTTTTGTTTGCTGATGACAGGATCGAAAACCTCGAAACGGCCAAGGCGCGAGGGTGGCAGACTCATCACTTCATCGGCCCTGAAGGTTGGGCGGATCGGTTGGTGTCGGAGGGACTGTTGACCAAGGAAGAAGCCGTTTAGGTCAGGCTGCCACGCTAGCTGGTTCGCGGTTTTCCCGGATGGGCAGGTGAATGATGGCGCTGAAGGCCCCGATGGCGACTCCGATCCACCAAACCATGGTGTAATCACCAAATTGATCGTACATGCGTCCGCCCAGCCAGATGCCCAGGAAGCTACCGATTTGATGACTCAGGAATACGATGCCGTAGAGCGTTCCCATGTATCGAAGGCCATAAAGATGCGCGACAAGTCCAGACGTCAGCGGCACTGTTGCCAACCAAAGCGATCCCATCACCAGTGAAAACGCGATCACCGACAAAGGCGTGATTGGGAACACGATGAAAGCCCCTGCCGCAATCGTACGGCCAGTATACACAGCAGCTAGCAGATATTTCTTCGGAAAGTGGTTTCCCGCCCAACCTGCCAGAAGCGTTCCACCGATATTGGCCAACCCAATCAACGAAATGGCTATTGCACCCAGGGCCGATGTCGTGGTGATGCCCATTGAATACAACAGGCCCCCGGGCTGGATCGGGCCACACATCTCGGTAACAAAGGCGGGAAAATGCGCAGTGACAAAGCCCAGTTGATAGCCACAGCTGAAAAACCCAATTGCAATCAGTGAATACGAAGGGTCGCGGAAAGCTTTAGCAAGGATTTGCCCCATGCTTTCTTCGAGCTCAGTTTTGCTGATCGGTAGAGGCGCCCGCATAAACGGCAAGGATAGGATCAAAGCGAGAATTGCTGCGGCAAAGACAATGAACACCTGCTGCCAGGGCAGAAAAGTCAGCAACCATTCGGCCGTCGGAGCACCGATAACCTGCCCGAAGCTGCCCGCCGCTGTGACAATCGCCAGTGACATTGACCGGTTCGCGTCGGATGAGGCACGACCAACAACCGCTAGCACAACGCCAAACCCTGTTCCGGCGATCCCGAAACCAACAAGCCACGCATAGATTTGATGTTCAAATGGTGTCACTGACCAAGCCGTCAGCACCATTCCCGCCGCATAGGTCAAAGCACCCAGCACAATGGCGCGCCGATCACCGATCTTTTCCGCGATAGCACCAAAGATCGGCTGACCGATTCCCCAGGCCAGATTCTGAATCGCTATGGCCATAGAAAAGTCGCTGCGCAGCCAGCCGAACTCATCTGCAATTGGGATTTGAAACACGCCAAAAGAAGCGCGCACCGCAAAGCCGACGGTAATGACGATGCAACCGACGATCAGGATCGGATTCATCAGGCGGGTAGATTGCGGCATTGGGCCTCCAGGGAGTGGTTCGTAAAGACGTTAGCGGCGCGACCACACACGTCAATTCAGGAGTTTTGCGACACCAGTTCAGCAAAATTGATGTGTCGGGAAAAAGGTTTCTTTTCAATACGTGAACCGGGCGGTATGGCTCAAGAGATGATGGATTTAACTTCGCTCTACGAGGATCGCATCGCCGATGGTTCTCTGACACGGGATGACGCCCAGGAAGCGGTGCTACCCCGGTTTGATCGCATTCGGGCGGCACTAGCTGAACCGGTTAAGCGTAGTTTTTTTCGCAAGGCGCCTCCGCCGCCCAAAGGCTTGTATCTTTGGGGTGGCGTCGGGCGCGGCAAGTCAATGCTGATGGACATGTTTGTCGAGACACTGGGCGATATCCCGGTTCGTCGGGTCCATTTCCACGCATTCATGCAGGAAATTCACGCAGGCTTGCACAAGGCACGTGAAGACGGTGTCGAAGATGCGCTGGCGCCGGTCGCCGATGCCGTGGTCAAGTCTGTGCGTGTTCTGGCTTTTGATGAGATGCAGATCACCGATATCACAGATGCAATGATCGTCGGACGGTTGTTTGATTTGCTTCATTATGGTGGGGTTGTTGTTGTCACGACATCAAACCGCCATCCGGATGATCTGTACAAGGATGGGCTGAACCGGCAACTGTTTCTTCCTTTCATCCAGCACATCAAAGAACAATTGGAAGTATGGGAGCTGGTTTCACCCACCGACTACAGGCAGAACCGGCTTGAAGGTTCTCCGGTCTACTTCACGCCCATCGGACCCGAGGCGCGAGAGAAGATTCGTGCTGTGTGGAATGATTTGTCAGGTGGGCCGGCGGAGCCTTTGGCTTTGCAGGTCAAGGGACGCGAAGTTGTTCTGCCCGCGTTCCGAAACGGAGTGGCGCGAGCATCGTTTTATGATCTTTGCGGACGGATGCTGGGCCCCGGTGACTATTTGGCAATAGCAGAAGCGCTGAAGGTGCTGGTGTTGGAAGACATCCCGCGATTGTCACGCAACAATTTTAACGAGGCCAAGCGCTTCGTGACCCTGATTGACGCTCTGTATGAGGGGAAGGTCCGGCTAATCAGTTCTGCCGCTGCTGAGCCCGAGATGCTGTACGTCGAAGGGGAAGGCACGTTCGAGTTCGAACGTACGGCGTCACGGCTGCGTGAGATGCAGGATAAGGATTGGGGGAAATAGGGTACCTCGCCTCCGCCCAAGCTAAATGGGCGCGTTCCCCCGGAGTATTTTTGACTGAGTACCGGATCAGGCGTTTTCTCGGAGAATGTTCCCTGCGAGATAAAGGGACCCGCAAATCAAAACCCGCGCGTGAGGGGTTTGGGCAGTGATTGCCGCAAGCGCGTCTGCAACGCTGTCAGCGGTTGTTGCGGTCAGATTCACTTTGGTGGCTGCAGCGGCTGTGTCTTCAGCGCTCAGCGTATTCTGTTCGCCGGGAATGGAGACAGCGGTCAGGCTGGCAGCTTTTGTGGCCAAAGGTGCGAGATAGCCAGTGACATCCTTGGTGTTTAGCATACCGCAAATCATATGCGTCGGTCGTTCTGGCAATGACAATAAAACATCAGCCAACGCCGCCCCTGCAGCTGCATTGTGACCGCCATCAAGCCACAGCTCGGCTTGAGGGGCTTGCTCGACCAGAGGACCGGTTTTCAGCCGCTGCATTCGGGCAGGCCATTCGGCTTTGGTGACCGCAGCCTCGTAGGCATCATCACCCATTTGTAGGTGACGCAATGCAGCCAGGGCGGCACCGGCATTCTGAATTTGATGCCCCCCCAACAGGTTGGGCATGGGCAGATCGCGCAAACCGATTTCATCCTGATAAATTAGGCGACCATTCTCCGTGTGCACATGCCAGTGCTGCCCGTGTATGAACAGCGGAGCGCCGAGACGAGCCGCAGTGTATTCGATGACTTCCAGCGCCTCATCCTGTTGCGGGCCGACAATACAGGGAACCCCTGGTTTGATGATTCCCGCCTTTTCAGCGGCGATCTTGCCAAGTGTATCGCCAAGAAACTGCTCATGGTCGATTGAGACGGGTGTGATTACCGTCAACGCAGGTTGATCAATCACATTCGTGGCGTCCAGTCGCCCGCCCAATCCAACCTCAAGCAATGTATAATCGGCTTTTGAACGAGAAAACGCGAGCAGTGCAGCGCTGGTTGTGATTTCAAAATAGGTGATGTTTTCACCACCATTGGCGGCATAACACTCATCCAGAACGGCGGTGAGGTCGGCTTCGGAAATCAACTCACCACCCAACCGGATTCGTTCGTGAAACCGGGCCAGATGTGGAGACGTATAGGCATGGACCGCGCGCCCTGCCCCCTCAAGACCTGCCCGGATCATGGCTTGGGTCGAGCCTTTGCCGTTGGTTCCAGCGATATGGATGACAGGCGGCAGTTTTGTTTGCGGATTGTCGAGCGCAGCCAGTAAACGCCAAACCCGGTCCAAGGTCAGATCAATGATCTTGGGGTGCAGCGCCATCATCCGGTCGAGGATGACATCCGAGGATTGGGCGGTCATTTTTTGACCGCTTCCTCGGCAGGCGCCTCTGAAGTGGCCTCTTCGGGTTCAGGCGCGGGTAAGTCGCCTTTGATCGCTGGGGGCTGATTCATAAGCATGCGGGTGATCGTGATCAATTCTTCCCGCATCTCGGTACGTTTCGTCACGCGATCAAGCATGCCGTGATCCAACAGATATTCGGCGCGCTGGAATCCTTCGGGCAGTTTTTCGCGGATCGTCTGTTCGATAACGCGTGGTCCGGCGAAACAGATCAATGCATTGGGCTCCGAAATGTGAACGTCACCCAGCATGGCATAAGATGCGGTGACGCCGCCTGTGGTCGGGTGGGTCAGGACAACGATATAGGGCAGGTTTGCCTCTTTGAGCATTTCAACTGCCACCGTTGTGCGGGGCATTTGCATAAGGCTCAGAATACCTTCCTGCATCCGCGCACCGCCCGCAGCCGAGAACAGGATCAAAGGGCGTTTCAGCTTCACAGCTTCTTGTGCGGCGGCGATGATGGCGTTGCCGACATACATGCCCATTGATCCGCCCATGAACGAGAAATCCTGCGCGGCAGCTACAATCGGTGTACGGCCGATCTCGCCAAGGGCAACCAGCATCGCCTCTTTTTCGCCGGTCTTTTTCTGGGCAGCCTTCATCCGGTCGGGATATTTTTTCTGATCGCGGAACTGCAGCGGATCATCTTTTGGGGCCGGAACCTCGACTTCCGAGAAAATACCACCGTCAAACAGATGCGTGAATCGGTCCCGTGGTGTGATCGCCATATGATGGCCGCATTGGGTGCAGACATTCTGGTTCTCCGCCAGCTCGCGATGAAACAGCATGGTTCCACATTCGCCGCACTTGTGCCAAAGATTTTCAGGCACCTCGCGGCGCGAAAAGATCGAGTTGATCCGGGGGCGTACGTAGTTTGTGATCCAGTTCATGTGGGAACCTTGATATTGCGGCGTTGACGTCAAATAAGACGCAATGCCCGGAAATGCAATCAGCGCCTGAGGACCAATCGCGCGGTGAGCCACCCAACGACCATCAGCGCGAAGTCTACAAACAACCAGGGTCTGAGCGCATCCGCATCGGATGCCTCGTAAGGCAGGTGAAACAAGGCCAAGCCCCCAAGGTTGTCGGGCAGAGAAATGACCAGAAGTGCGGCAAAGTTGTTAAAAAAATGCAGCGCAATGGCAGGTCCAAGTGTCCCTGCCCGCGCAGTCAGATCAGCGGTCAGCAATCCGAAGGTAAGAGCCCAAATGGAAATCAGGATCGCATTATCACCAACGGTGGCAGGACTATAATGACCTGCAGCGAACAAGATCGACGGCAGCCCCATCCAGATAACTGGAGACCGGAACCGCGCAGCGAGACTTTGTTGAAGGTAGCCGCGAAACAGAATTTCTTCGGCGCTCGTCTGAATGAAAACCGCACCCAACGACAAAGGTAACAATAGAAGCCATTTGGACCAGCCAAGGTTAACTAACAATGATTCACCCAGATCGTAGGGCGGTAACGCCAATATTACGAAACTAAGTATGAGCAGCGCGCGAAGGACGCGCCAGAACTGCCGCAGGGCGATCGACTGATTTCCGACGATGGAAGACAGCGAACGATGCTGAAACAATCTTGCACCCAGCGCGACCCCCAGCGTGGCAAAAATAAAACTGGCTAGCACGATAAGCAGTGCGAATGGGGAAGACCCCGTGAGAAAGGCAGCCGCTGATCCGGGCGGGCCCAGGCTGACGACAGTAGCAAATAAAATTGCGTTGAGCGTCACCACAACCACTGCTACCAGCGCTAAGCCTGCAAAAAGACGCCAGATCTCTGGATGCCTGCTGGCGTCCTCAATCAGGTGTTGATGGCTCTTATAAGCGCCGGGCTGTTCTCTAGTGTTCATCGTTTCGCTCAACATCTGTCACAGGCGGTTCTTCACCAATCAGCGTGCTACCGTTACGCAGCCGTTCAGAAACGGTGGTCAGATAGCCGGCCACCGTTTCAAGGAGCCTCACCGCCACACCTGCATCACTTTCGATTACTGCCCGTAATTCTTCGGCACCAATTCGTAGGAAGGAACAATCCGTGAGAGCCACCAGATCCAATTGGCGGGGCTCATTGGTAATGATCGCCAAATCACCGATCAGACGCCCTGGCTCTACCGTCGAGATCGAGCGTTTTTCACCGTGCTCATTGATCCAGTTCACGCTGGCCTTACCAGAGATACACAAATAGGCTGCATCCGGTGCCTGACCACGCGCAAATATGGTTTGACCTGCCGCCGCCTCGTACCATTGGGCCGAAAAGGCAAGAAGGCGTTGGTTGCGCCCGTCCAAGCGTGCAAACAATTCGGTAGAAGAAATGATCTTCAGCTTTCGGCTCAGATCATCCGACGTGTCCTCCTCACCTGTTGTGGCAACACGCGACACACCGTCAATTCGACCATCTTTGATTTCCACAAACAAATCATAGGCTTCAGGATGGGCGAAGTGATCCTCCATGAAAATCATAACTGAATCGGGCAACAATTCGCGTAACTTCAGGCGGGTTCTCAAACGGCTCTCTGAATCATGGCTGGCCAGCGCTTTGTCTAGGATCAATATATCCGGTCGCTTTATTCCCGCTCGTGAAAACGCAGCGCGTTCCTGAAACACAGTTGGCAGGTTGTTCCCACCCAGTCCGGACGGCAGGTCATATATGATTGCGGCAGCCCTGCGGCGTAGCCCAGCCTCGTTCAGCACTTCGGCCACAAGATCTTCGATCTCTTCGGCCTGAGCCCCGGCCATGATCGAGACGCGACCATACAGAGCATTCTCCATGGCTGTCAGGCGCGGAACATAGGTGTCCGGCGACACCGGGATAAACATTGACCCCATGGCAGCCCGCAACCGTTCGGCCTGAGTGCGACGGATGGAAAGGATCTTTTCCTTGTATTCCTCTGGGAAGCTGGGGCCGATTTGCTCGGCTGTCAGCATGAACGGCACGGTCAGCAGAAGTGCGCGTTCCTGATCACCGATAGAGTCATCTCCTTTGGTCTTGCGGCGCTCTTCGATATCCAGCAGACGGTGATACATGTCCTTCGTCATGCCGAGCCTTAGAAACAGCGGGTGATCAGCGCCGTCACGCCCGAAAGTCTGGTTCAAGGTTTCCAGTACAGCCTCGGCAATCCCGAGCGCATCACCATCAAGATCATTGGCCCTGAGTAGCGATAGGAACCGGTCATCACCTGCAAGGATGTCAGGCGCTATGTCCTGCGTTGGAGAGGCAAAAAGCAGGTTACCACCCAAAGGAACAGCTGGATTGAACTGGTCCGGATCGAACCGGTAAACATATTTGTCCAACCCTCGCTCCTGCAGTCGGGTCGCAACAGTATCACGCAGATTGACGATTTCATCTGCCAGCGCCGGGTGCACTTTCGGATCGAATTGAGAACGCAACGTTCGGCGAAACATAAATTCATCGATGCCCATAGCTTCGACAAGCTGGAACCACCAGTCGCGAATGTCTTCGATGTCGTCGAGACCCGCTAGACCTGGGTCGATCCATTCATCAGACAAGGAATCCGGAGGGTTCCCTGCCCGCACCGCCTCGATTTGACGGCGCGAGGGCACTCTGAGCGCATCTTGTTCGTGCTGAGGATGCGTGCGCAATGGCATCAAGAGGTTGTCCCCCAGCGTTCCGTCAAACAAATACGGTCGCGAGTAAGCATAGCCGATCCTTGCGGCAATTACCGCTTGATGAAGATCGCTCAGGTTATGACCGGCCATCAAGACCTCTCCCTGAACCGGAAGCAACTCGCGCGTCAGTAGCTGCGCAAGCGCACTACGCTCATAGGCGTGTTTGGACTGAATGGCGATCCGGGCCCCTTTCGGAATTGTCAGATCGATATCTTCGAGGATCGTCTTGCCGTCATCGTCACGAACCGTCACGTTTCGCAACTCGATATCCCCGGTGAGATGCGGGATGGTATCTGGAACGCCATCAAACAACCGCTCAGGTATCATGTTTGAAGGCGCAAAACGCTCGATCACGATCTCCCAGCGCAGCGACATATCCTGCACCTGATTGTAGTAGGTCAACAGGTCTTTCCACGGGCCGCTGAGGTCCTTGTAGGCACCAAGCGCGGCAACCAGCGCGCCCACTGTCACCTCACCGGTGATCGCCAGATACCCGCCCACCGAGTAAAACAAAAAGGGCGTAATCTGAGTGATCAGGTTATTGAGGAATTTCATGAAGAACTTTTTGTTGTAGATCTTGAATCGGATCTCGAACAAGGTTCCCAGACGATGGCTGAACTGCGCCAGTCTATAGCGCCAGCCACCGTTGGTGCGCAGGTCGCTTATCCCGGCAGCGCTTTCCCCGATTTCAGAGCTTAACCGCCTAACCTCCTGAATGCGGTCTTTGTTCAGCAGGTTGATCTGGCGTTGCAGCTTGGGGATCAGCCAGGCTTGCAGCGGGATCAGTGCTATACTGGCAAGCCCGAACCAGACGCTTTGCATGAACAAAAAGGTGACGATGGTCATCATTTGACCAAACTGAAACACCGGCTGCGCAATCGCATCGCCCATCAGCCCGCCCATTGGCTCGGCCTCGGAAGTAATCATCGACACCAGCTCACCCTGACTGGTTGTCGCAAAATAGGATTTGGGAAAACGCATAGAGCGACCGATCAGAGTAAAGCGAAGACGCCGCAACATCCGTTCGGCCAAAATGCCTTTCATAGTGTTGATGCGCATTTTCATGACACCGCTGGCGATCACCGTCGCCAGAAAGGCAAAACACAGAATCATCAGGTACTGCACCTGGCTCACAGTGATACCAAGCACAGTCACAGTGTCCGTTGGTGCACCAATAGCATCGTTGATAATCTGCTTTGGAAGCTCCAATGAGGCATAGAGAAACGGAAATGACAAAACCGTCAAACACAGCAACACCAGTTGTTGTTTCTTCGAATACTTCCAGATGAATGAAAATAGGGTGGGTTCCATGCCCCTGCCTCGTCGTGACTTTAATTGATCTGGGGTCATTTCGCCAGAACGCCGACGGTAAGCTGCAGCCCAGTCCATTGCAAGAATTGTGAAGTACCGCCGCCGTAAATTCCAGTTGATCTGCGTGTCTTGTTCAGATCTCAGAAAATATCGCTCGTTATTAATCAGGACAGGTTTGTCCATTGCACGGCTTTTGACTAAAGAGAGACAGGTTTGGAAGAGAGGACGATGAGGGAATTTCTGGATCGCTATATTCTGCGCAAGACAATCCGGCGGTTTCAGCGGACAGAGCAGTTGGCCGACCAGTTGGCTTTGCCCAAGCTTAGGCGTCAACGCGATGAGGCGCGGCAATTGCGGGGACAGCTGGAACGGGTCATCCAAATTGCTGATAATCGATTGATCCAGCCGCGGCTTGGCTCTGATCAAATTCCGAAACCACTGGGAACCGACTGGTCATGGCGCCCAGATTTTTGGCGTTTACCTGCATCGCGTAAGGGACTGGCATCCGCACCGCGTAAGGCGAAGATAGATGGGCAAGTTACCTTGTTTCACGACTGCTCTTTGTGCGAGATTGGATTGCAGCAAACCCGCAACCGGCGGGAAAAGGACTTGGCCCCATTTAGCCTGGCGATAGAGATCTTTGATTTTCAAGGGTCATTTCTGTCGTTGTCCATCGAGCTTCCACCAGATGCCGCCGTTGGATTGACTCGTCAGCACATGATGCGGGTGGACACTGTGATTGAATCCGAACGCCCGACAACCGTCTTTTCCCGACTCAACATCCAACATGGCCCCAACTCCGAGCAGGTTCTGCGCGAGCTCGATCTTTCGACGCCAGAATGCTCGGTCGATTTCGATCTGGCACATCTAGAATTGCACGAACGTCGGATTGAAAAACTCTGGCTGGACCTGATTATTGATCAACCTGCAATGAATCGTGTGGTTTTACGCGATTTGACATTTTGCCGCCATCACAGGGCAGATCTTTAGAGGCACATGATGACGCAAACAAGCTTAACCCCAATTCGTTTTGAGAACGCTGTATGGGAAGGTCACCTGAGCAGTGAAAGTACTCCTCAGGTTGAAGTGCAGTACCTGGGTGAGCAATTGCCAGATGTCGAACTGATACCCGATGATGAGGGGTGGGTTTTGCGCGTTCCAGTACCGTCTTCCGCCGTTTCCGAAGGTGTGCAGTGTTTCTTAATCCGTGACACGATAACCGGTGAGAAGTTAGGTGAATTTACCGTCATTGCCGGATCTCCCGCTGCTGATGATCTGCGGGCCGAGGTTGCGTTACTTCGCGCTGAACTTGACATGTTAAAGAGCGCGTTTCGCAGATCTCAGGCATCTTAGACCTGGTTTTGTCGCGATCACTAACAGCCATGCGCGGTAAACTTCTTTCATTTCAGCGTTGTCCATGCATCATTGAAGCTTTCCGTCATCAAGTGATGAGGCCATGGATCGCAAGAGCATCATAAAAATCATCGCCCTGATGGTGACGGCATTCGGTATCGGGATCGATTTCACCGGGGCCTTGATGCTGGTGCCCGCAATTGAAAGCAGTTTTGACGCAGACATAACCAGTACCCAATGGGTTCTGAATATCTACGCCCTGTTTTTTGCCATGACGATGGTGGCCGGTGGTCGCTTGGGTGACATGTATGGCCATCGCAGGATGATGATCATTGGCCTTTCGATTTTCTTATTTGCATCGATTTTGTGCTTTGTCTCGCCCGGATTGGACTATTTGATCGGAGCGCGCGCGTTGCAGGGGATAGGGGCAGGATGCGTCTGGCCATGCACTCTAGCATTTGGTGCGACCAAAGTTGCGAAAGAGGAACACCGCGCGCTTGTTATGGGATTAATTCTAGCCGGTGTTACCACAGGCAACGTCTTCGGCCCAATGATCAGCGGCGCAGTGGTCAACCTGGGTGACTGGCGGCTATTTTTCCTGGCAAACGTAGTGTTCTCCTGCGTTTCAATGGCAACAGCCATCCTACTGATGGAGCGTGAAACCGAGCATAAGAAAGGGGAGCATATCGATTTTGCAGGTATGGGCATCCTTTCATTGGCGGTATTGTCACTGCTTTACGGCTTGGACTTAGGGGCCGACTGGGGCTGGACGTCGCTACCTCTCATACTGCTGTTTTTTGTCAGCGCTGTATTGTTTTTCTTGTTTCCGAGGGTCGAAAAGAGGGTCAAGGAGCCATTGTTGTTGCCCCAGTTATTGCAGAATCGAGAGTTTCTGATCACCCTGGGTTTGAACATGTTCAACGTCTCCGCCGCTTTCGTGGGGTTGTTATATTTTCCACAGTATATGCAGAAAGTTCTTGGGTGGTCTGTCTTTCAATCCGCGTTGGGTCTGGCCCCGCTGACGGTCCTGTTGGCCGTTGGCTCGATTGTCTCGGGCACGCTTTACAATGACTTCGGACCCAAACGATTGCTCTTTTGGGGATATGTTTGTTCGACACTCGGCGCAGCAAGCGTGGTCGTAATGCCTGCCAGCGCCGGATATCTTCAGATATTACCGGGAATGGCCCTGATTGGATTGGGTGCAACGCTGACAGTTGGTCCGTCAGGCACAGCAGCTGTATGCGCAGTCAAGCCCGAACGCGCCGGTCTGGTCGGCGGGCTGAGTTTCATGACCCATCTTGTCTACGGCGCAATATCTGTCGCCTGCGCGACTGCGGTCATGTATGTATCCAGTCTGCAAAGCCTGAAAACTGGGCTTGCGGCTGCAGACATTGATATGTCTGACACCGATCAAAAGGCAATTAATGGTGGGACGCTGACCACAGAATCTGCAAAAGCGGTAATGCAGAAATTAAGTTCGGATGAAATCGAAAAAGTTAAGTCTGCAATTACCGCAGCCTTTGACACCGGAATGAACATGGCCTTTGTCTTCGCCACTTTCTCAGTCGCGGTAGGAATTATCCTTGCCCTGATGCTGGACGAGAAAAAACTGCACAAGATCGAAGAATAAAGCTGAATAATTTGGAGGTGGGGCCGCCTATTGCGGCCCCACGACTATTATTGCGAAGGTCCGGTTGGGTTGAATGCCGAAAGACCTTTGAGGATGTCGATTGCATAGGCCAACTGGTAGTCTTCTTCCCGAAGTTCTGCTGTCGCTTCAGCTTTGGCCCGGTCCTCTTCAATCTGGCGAATCTCGTCTTCGCTCAGGCTGTCATTGTTCAGGCTACCACGAAGATCGGCCTCAGACCGGGTGCGGGCGTTTGCATCGTCCTCATCTTCTTCATCGGGTCGGTTACGGGGTTGCTCTACGATGATGTCCGGGCTGACGCCAAGCGCTTGAATCGAACGACCCGACGGCGTGTAGTAGCGAGATGTAGTTAGACGCATCGCGCCATCGCCGCGAATTGGCATTACCGTTTGGACTGATCCTTTGCCAAAGCTCTTAGTGCCAACCACAATCGCACGATGGTGATCCTGCAGTGCGCCAGCCACGATTTCCGAAGCCGACGCTGAGCCGCCGTTTATCAGGACAACAATAGGCTTACCACCGGTCAGGTCACCGGGTGTGGCGTTAAACCGTTCACCGTCTTCCGGATTGCGACCACGGGTCGAAACGATCTCACCTTCATTCAAAAACGCGTCTGAAACCTTGATGGCCTGCGTCAGCAAACCACCCGGATTATTCCGCAGATCCAAAACGACACCGTTTACATTTTCGATACCACCCGCCTCTTCAATTTGTTCTTCCAACCCTTCCTTGAGGTTTGGGTAAGTCTGATCATTGAAGGTGGTGACGCGCAGCACCACACTGGTGCCTTCGGTACGTGCGCGGACTGCCGTCAGCTTGATTGTATCGCGCACTATTGTAACATCGAATGGTTCTTGCTCACCTTCGCGCACGACTGTGATAACGATCTCCGAACCTACCGGGCCACGCATCAGATCAACCGCTTTATCCAGAGTGAGGCCAAGAATACTTTCGCCATCGACATGGGTAATGAAATCACCTGCTTCGATCCCAGCCGCGTCTGCCGGGGTATCATCCATGGGCGAGACAACTTTGACAAAGCCCTCTTCCTGCGTGACTTCGATCCCAAGACCACCGAATTCGCCTCGCGTTTGCACACGCATTTGTTCGGCATCATCAGGCGACAGGTAACTGGAATGCGGATCAAGCGAGGTTAGCATCCCGTCAATCGCCGCTTCGATCAGTTCGTCGGTTTCGACTTCTTCGACATATTGGGCGCGGATACGTTCAAAAATATCGCCAAACAGATCAAGCTGCTCATATACTCCAGCCTTGTTTTCGGCCTCTTGCGCCAACAAGGGCCCCGCAATCTGTGTGGTTGCGATTAATCCCGCCACGGTGCCGGCCAGACCGGCGATCACAAATTTCTTCATACTCGTTTATCCATCCTTGTCCGTCCGGAACCATAATTCCGGGTCCACTGGGCTGTTATCTTCTCTTACCTCTATATAGAGCGTTTCTGACCGATCAGTTCCAGTGCCATCACCGCTTGTTGACATAATAGCGCCGATTCCCGGGGTTTCACCCGGCATTAAACCCACTGGAGTGCCTTCGGGGATAACCTCTCCCGTATTGCCATACACCTCTTGTAAACCCGAGAACACAAAGAGCAGCCCAGGTTGAGGCTCAAGGATCACTAAGTTCCCCAGATCCAGCAATGGTCCTCGGTAGCGGATCGTTGCGGCTGTGGGTGACGTTACCAATGCGCGAGGCCGCGTTCCCAACACAAGACCGGCGCGCGTAACGCCAGCCGCATCTGTTTCCCCCGATCGGTGAAGAATGACCCCTTTGGTGGGTAGGGCGATATGGCCTTTATGATCCGCGATATCGGCATTTGTATCTGCGATTTCGCCATCGGAAATCTCAGACAATCCACTGGCAAACCCGTCCAGCGTTTCGGTCGAAGATATCAAAATAGCGGTGCGCACGGGATCTTCGACAAAACGACGCGGTAGATCAGTACGGTCCGCAATAGCCTCGCTCAGTTTCGTACGGGCATCTTGCACCCCCGTCAGACCTTTTGTCAGGGTATTGGCGGCATTCTGCTGGAGCTGGCGGAGCGTTTGGACTTCTTGCAAATCGGCTGCAAGATCCTGCGCTTGAGCGTTCAGGCCAGGCGTAACCTCTGACAGCATCATACCCGTTCTGGCCGCTCCCAATGGGCCGGAGGGGTGCAGCATCAGTACCGGTGGCGCGGTGGTCTCGATAGTCTGCAGAACACCAAGCAGCTGCGCCACCTCCTGCTCTCTCACCTGAAGCTCCGCCGTCAATTGCGCTTCTCGTAGGGCCGCACGACGCAGGCCGTCACGCATCGCGGTCAGACCAGCCTCGTACGCCTTAAGCGTTTCGGTCAGCGCTTTGACCCGATCACGTGCACTGTCAGCCTCGGTCAGAGCTATCGAGGCTTGCTCAAGCATCTCCGCCGCCTCTAGCGCCGCCATAGATGGGTTAGTTTGCGCGATAACAGGCGTCGACCAAATCAACGCTGCTATGAGGACCGGTCGAATCCTCATGTCAGCAGACTTTCTCCAGTCATTTCTGTAGGTTTTGGTAGTTCCATAAGTTCCAGCAGCGTTGGAGCCAGATCGGCCAGTCGCCCGTCGCGCAGGCTTGCATTTTCGGGGCCGCCAACCAATACAACTGGAACAGGGTTCAAAGTATGGGCGGTGTGCGGACCGCCGGTTTCCGGATCAACCATCATTTCACAGTTGCCATGATCGGCGGTCACGATCATCGCACCACCCACCTGCTTTAAGGCAGCTACGACTTGGGCCAATCCCTGGTCGACCGCCTCGCAGGCATCAATCGCAGCCTGCAAATCACCGGTATGACCGACCATGTCGGGGTTGGCATAATTTGTGACGATCAGATCATATCCGTCATGTATCGCCTCGACGAATTTACTGGTCACCTCGGCCGAGGACATTTCGGGTTGCAGGTCATATGTCGCCACTTTGGGCGATTTGGGCATGAAACGATCTTCGCCCTCTTCGGGTTGTTCTATGCCACCGTTTAGAAAAAAGGTCACATGGGGGTATTTCTCAGTTTCGGCCAGCCGAAACTGGCGCAAACCCTGTTTCGCAACCCATTCGCCCAGAGTATTCACAATGTCCCGCTTAGGGAATACGGTCGTCATATAGGCATTGTGGCCGTCGGAGTATTCGACCATGCCAAGCAATGCCGATAACTGCGGGCGCGGGCCAGTTTCAAAATCTGCAAAACCTGGTTCGCCAATTGCGCGCAGTATCTCGCGGGCGCGGTCGGCACGGAAGTTCAGACAGAAAAATCCGTCACCGTCCTGGATGCCCGAGTACCCGGTGACCACCGTGGGCGCGATGAACTCGTCTGTCTCGGATTGGTTATAGGCGTGATCAACAGCCTCATGTGCCGAGACCACGGTACGCCCCTGCCCTTTGACAATCGCGTCATAAGCATCAGAAACGCGTTCCCAGCGATTATCACGGTCCATGGCATAGTATCGCCCGCAGACCGTGACGATCTTTGGCCCTTCGGGCAAACGGTCTTCGAGCTCCGCAATGTAGGTAAAGGCTGATTTCGGCGCCACATCGCGCCCGTCTGTGATGGCATGCAACGCAACTGGAACGCCGGCATCGGTGATGGCTTTAGCAGCGGCCACAATGTGATCAAGGTGTCCATGTACACCGCCATCCGAGACCAATCCCATCAGATGGGCAGTGCCACCTGTTGCTTTCACCTTGGCGATAAAATCTTGCAGTGCTTCATTGTTGGAAAAAGAACCGTCTTCGATCGCCAGATCGATCTGGCCCAGATCCATCGCAACCACGCGCCCTGCCCCAATATTGGTGTGACCGACCTCGGAGTTTCCCATCTGGCCGCTTGGCAGGCCCACATCCGGTCCGTGCGTAATCAGTTGCGCATGTGGCCCTTCCGCCACGAGGGCATCAAAGGTCGGCGTGTTTGCCAGATATGGCGCATTGGCTTTGGTGTCATCGGACAGCCCCCAACCATCAAGGATACACAGAACAACGGGTTTGGGGGCGGTCATGAGTGCTCTCCGATTTCGGCGTCGCCATCTTCTACCCCCTGCCCGTGCAAGGTTGAACCGTCTTTTGAAGCTACAAGAGCAGAATTAATCTGACGTGTAGTCGCCAAATGGCCGTGCCTTACGGTTGCGATACTTCACAGTCAGCTCGAGCGGCATATCATTTTCGTCGTAAATGCCGATCACGATGCCAGTTCCGCCGCTGGAACCGCGCATGTTTAGCAGTTGCTCTTCGGACCGGGTGGTACGCTGCGAAGGACGGCGGGTCCAAGCAAACAAGTGGTCATACATTTCTGCAATGATGTCTGCGTGCTCCGCACTATCACCCAGATCGGTCAGCTCATTTGGATCATTCTCAAGGTCAAACAAGAGCGGGCGAAAACCACCCTCGCAATGGATCAACTTCCACTTCTCGTTCGCGACCATAAACATGACCGCATCCCGAACCGAGACATTCAGCTTCTGAGCTATTGGTGATGCAGAGTAGTCATATTCGCAGATTGCCACATCGCGTGGCGTGCTATCGGCCTGACCATACAAAA
Source organism: Ruegeria sp. AN6 (assembly GCF_056540425.1). NCBI lineage: Bacteria > Pseudomonadati > Pseudomonadota > Alphaproteobacteria > Rhodobacterales > Roseobacteraceae > Ruegeria > Ruegeria sp. AN6. The sequence continues at coordinate 32,009 of NZ_JBQFWR010000005.1, read as the reverse complement.
CAGGCAGCAGCGAATGCCCTTCGAGGATGTGGCCTGCGTGCTCCCCGCCAGCAATCTCAAGAAAAGTGGGGGCCAGATCGATGGACTCGACCAGTGCGTTACAAGTGGTCCCGCGCGTGGAATCAGCCTCGGACGATGGATCGTAAATGATCAGGGGCATTTTTGTTGAAGCATCGTGGAAAAATGTCTTCTCTCCCATCCAGTGATCGCCCAGAAAATCCCCGTGGTCCGAGGTTAGCACGATCATGGTATCCTGCATCCGCCCGGTTTTCTCCATCCAGTCGAACAGCCGCCCCATCTGGTCATCGGCTTGCTTGATTAGGCCCATATAAGCAGGGATAACGGCCTCGCGTACGTCCTGACGCGAGAAAGTTTGGCCAATTTTCGTGTCCATGAACGCCTTAAGCACCGGATGCGCATTCTGGCGTTCTGACTCAGACCGAACCACCGGCAGAACGTGCTCGGAACCATACATCGATGCATAGGGTTCCGGCACAATATAAGGCCAATGAGGTTTGATATAGCTGAGATGGCAACACCAAGGGCCGTCATGAGAACCCATGAACTCCATCCCACGGGTGGTCAGATATGGGGTTTCACTGTCTTCCTCGGCAATATTGGCCGCCTCGGAGGAGTTTTTCAGAAACCACCCGGACAGAACATTACCATCCGCATCCAATCCCGAATTGGCAAAGTCGTGCCAGGGGTTGTCGCTCTCATACCCTTTGTCCTTCAGGTATTCGTTATACTTCTTGGCCCCATCCGGATCGTAGAAACCATCTGGTCCCTCGGCCCGCAATCCATCGTCACGCTCGAACACGTCAAACCCGCATTCAGCCACGCGCGCACCAATCACACTGTCGGGCTCCAATCCCAGCCGGGCCATGCCTTCGGCATCCGCAGCCATATGGGTCTTGCCGACCAGCCAGCAATCCATCCCCGCCTTTCGTAAGTGATCACCCAAGGTGATCTCTCCGACTTTCAGCGGGATATTATTCCAGGACGCGCCGTGCGAATGCACATAGCGACCGGTATAGGTCGACATGCGCGAACTGCCACAAATGGGGGACTGAATGTAAGCGCGGGTAAACCGCACGCCCCTCGAAGCGAGCCTATCAATGTTTGGCGTATGGAGATGTGGGTGTCCGTAGCAGCTGAGGTAATCCCAGCGCAATTGGTCGAACATGATGAAGAGGACGTTCTTGGCTTTGCTCATGCCAAGAGGACTATCCTAGCCTTCCATCTGTTGCAGCATCTTTTTTGCACGCTTGCACTGCAACTGATCACGCAGGGGGCTATCGGGGTCGATATCCTTTTGACAAACCACACATTTGTCAGCACCGGAAATTGCATTCAAGCCACCGCAACTGCCTTTGATGGTCTTACCCATCAGCATTACGCCCAACGACATCCCGACCATGATGATCAGTAACAATACGAATGCCAGAATAAAGGTGCTCATAATGGTGCCTACCGATCAGTTGGTTCCCAGCGCATCCTTGAAAGCGCTGCTTTGTACGGTGATATAGGCTTCTTCCCCGCTTGTCACATCGCGCGAGATAAAAAACACGGCAAGTTTATTCTTTTCCGCGATTTCCATTCCTTTTTCTTGACCAAGTGCCAGCATCGCTGTCGCCCAGGCATCTGCCATCATAGCATCATCCGCCAGAACCGTGACGGAAGTGGTGCGATGTGTGATCGGCCGTCCCGTGACCGGGTCGATAATGTGCGAGTAACGCACACCGTCTTGTTCAAAGAAGTTCTTATAATCACCCGATGTTGCCATCCCCAGATTATCCAGCGGAACGATTAGTTGGATGGCCTGTGCGTCAGCTTCGGGCTTTTCGATACCGATCCGCCAGCTTTCGCCCTTGTCGTTCTCACCCATGGCCACCAGATCACCACCAATCTCGACCATATAGTTCTCGATACCAGCGTCGCGCAGCTGTGCAGCAACCGCATCGATACCATAGCCTTTGGCAATCGCGGACAAATTGATCCCCACTCTTGCATCTGATTTCGCAAGTGTGCGGGCTGCACTATCCAATGTCAGTAGGCGGGCCTGACCCACCTGAGCTAACGCTGTTGCAATTTCAGCATCGGCAGGAACCGGGTCTTCGGGCTTACGTGGGCCAAATCCCCACAACTCGATCAGCGGACCAAGGGTGACATCGAACGTACCACCAGACTTCTCATGCACCTCGTTTGCGGCTTCGATCACGAACGCAAACTCATCTGAAACCGGCATTGGTTCTGTGCTGTCTGAGGCCGAAAACGTCGAAACCTCGGAACTCGGGTCCCAGTTTGACATCTTTGCGTTGACTTGTGCCAGTGTCTCCTGAACCGCCTGACCCAGTGCCGCTTCGTCCAGATCATCGCCGATAGCAGTAATGTTGAACGTGGTACCCATAGTCTCGCCGGACAGGCGCACCACATCAGGTTCTTTGTCAAACAGGCAAGCCGAAACAAACAACAACGAAGCCAAGGCAATCAACGGGCGCATGGGGCGATCTCCTGCGAGTAGTCTTGCCCGGCATATGCCAGCGGCCCTGTTCAGAGTCAAACCGGCGTCAGATCTTGAGCGGCAAAAACGCAAGGGCAAGAAGCCCAATCGTGGCTGGCACACCAAAGATCCATGCGCGTTTTTGCCAGCCTGAGGGTTGTTGTTTCCACACCATGCGGAAATTGTGACCACAGACAACGACAACAAAGAAGATCAACGCAGCAACCGGCGGGGTCAGGTAAAGCTCGCTCAAGAACTTGGAACTCCTTGTAAAGTAGTCCGGTTACATCGGTTTTCGAATTTGCACCTATACAGCGCCTATCCCTGCGGTAAGGTAGAGAATAAGGACACTACCTGTAAAAGAGGAGACCGCCCATGGCCCCAAGCTCTTACCAGCCCCCGACCCGTGGCGACAAGGCCGCGAAGGCGACTCGCAGTCAGTCAGTTGAAACAAACCTGTCGCACACACAGACAACGGTTTCAAAACTGCTGGAAGGCAAAGGGGATGCTGTTTTTTCTGTACGACCCAACGATACGATCTATTCAGTTGTAGATATCTTACGGGAAAAGCGCATTGGTGCGGTTGTGGTCACGGATCAGAATGGTTCGTTGCAAGGGATCCTATCTGAACGTGATATTGTTCGCCGAATGGCGGAAACACCCGGTCAGACACTACCTCAATCTGTGGCCGACCTGATGACGACTGAGGTCAAAACCTGTAGCCCAGACGACTATCTGAACGATGTGCTGAAAACTATGACCGAGGGTCGCTTCCGGCACATGCCTGTTTTAAGTGACGGCAACTTGCGCGGCGTTATTACTATTGGGGACGTAGTCCATTTCCGATTGAAGGAACTGGAATATGAAGCGCTTAGAATGAAACAGATGATTGTCGGCTAACTCTTAAGCCGATTCCCACTCGATTCCGGTGTGACTCGCCGAGATAAATCGGACAGAACCGGGTGAGATTTCCGCGGCGGTCAGGCGGTCGGTGACGAATGCACCGGTGTCGATAGATATGACGTCATTCTCAATCATGGGCTCGTCGACGATCGTATGCCCGTGCACTACCCATTGCCCGTCTTTTCGACGTTTCTTACGAAATTGCGGGTGTCCCCAGAGGCAGGTGCTGTCTTGCTGTCCGTCGACCAGCTGCGACGGGTCAAGCGCAGCGTGAACAACGGTCACATTGCCACTTGTCCAGGTCAGCGGACGATCAAACAGCCAATCCACAAGGGATTGCCCCATCGCGCCCCGAAGCGCTTCAGCGACGGCATCTGGATCGGAGAGTTCAATATCTGTCAGGTCAAATGAGGCCAAGGTCTGGGCACCACCATTGTGCAGCCAAACACGCTCCCATTTTCTTGGAGCATCTAGAAACCCAAGCAACATGTCCTCATGATTGCCCTTAAGGCAGATCGCTTTCTTTTCCGAACGTGTGTCCAGGTGGTGTAACTGACGCAAAACCTGTGCGCTGTGCTCACCTCGATCAACGTAGTCGCCAACAAACACTGTTGGACAAGCACCGTCCAATGCAGGCAAAAGCATCTGCAGGAGGTCCAGCCTGCCATGAAGGTCGCCGATGGCATAGAACTTCTCCGTCGGTGCCAGTGAGGATGTGCCTATTACCTGATCAGGTAGCGCTTGAGACGCAAAAAACCTTTTGATCCATCCGGTTAGCATATCGCCTGTTACCTTCTGAGACAAAAACGGCGCAGCATCAGTCGAAAAATAGGGCACCGGGGTGCCTTTTGACTGATCAACTCTGAGAAAAAAAATCGGCTCCAAAGGATGGAACCGATCAATACTGTTTATCCGCCGAAATCGTCGAGCATGATGTCTTCGCGATCCACGCCCAGATCCAGCAGCATGTTGATGACCGACTGGTTCATGATTGGCGGGCCACACATGTAGTATTCGCAATCCTCAGGCGCCGGGTGGTTCTTGAGGTATTCTTCGAACAGAACGTTATGGATAAAGCCGGTGTAGCCTTTCCAATCATCCTCGGGTTGGGCATCCGACAGAGCAACGTGCCATTCGAAATTGTCGAACTCTTTGGCCAGAGTGTCGAAATCCTCGACAAAGAACATTTCTTTCTTCGAGCGCGCACCATACCAGAAACTGATCTTGCGGTTGCGGTTCTCAAGACGTTTGAGCTGGTCAAAGATATGACTGCGCATCGGGGCCATACCAGCACCACCACCAATGAAGACCATCTCTTTCTCGGTCTCGCGGGCGAAGAACTCCCCAAACGGACCGGAAATGGTGACCTTGTCGCCCGGTTTCAGGTTGAAAATGTACGATGACATCTGACCCGGAGGGATGCCCTCGGATCCCGGAGGTGGCGAAGCAACGCGGACGTTCAGCATGATCATGCCTTTTTCATCCGGGTAGTTGGCCATGGAATAGGCGCGTTCGATCGGTTCGGCGACGACGGATTTGTACTGCCACAGATTGAAGCGATCCCAATCCTCGCGGTACTCCTCTTCGACGTCGAAATCCGTATAAGCCAACTGGTGCGCAGGTGCTTCGATCTGGATGTAACCACCGGCGCGGAAGTTCACATCTTCGCCTTCAGGCAGGTCCAGTGTCAGGGCCTTGATGAAAGTTGCTACGTTCTCGTTCGAACGAACGGTGCATTCCCATTTTTTGACGCCAAAGACTTCTTCAGGAACTTCAATATCCATGTCCTGCTTGACGGCAACCTGACAAGATAGGCGATCACCGCAAGCCGCCTCGCGCTTGGTGATATGGCTTTCCTCGGTGGGCAAGATAGATCCTCCGCCCGAGTGCACTTTGACACGACATTGCGCGCACGTTCCGCCACCGCCGCAGGCCGATGGGACAAACAGCTTCTCCGCCGCAAGCGTTTGCAGCAGTTTGCCTCCTGCGGGAACCGAGATTGTTTTCTCGCCATTAATGGTGATGTTGACATCACCGGTCGACACCAGCTTGGAACGGGCCGCCATAATGATGGCCACAAGCGCCAGAACGATCAGGGTAAAAAGGATTACGCCAAGGCTAAAAGTTTCCATTGCGCCCTCCTTACAGTTTCACGCCCGAGAAGGACATGAAGGCCATTGCCATCAGACCTGCGGTGATGAAGGTGATGCCCAGCCCCTGCAGGCCATCTGGAATGTCCGAATATTTCAGCTTTTCCCGAACACCTGCCATAGCGGTAATTGCCAGCGCCCAGCCAAAGCCCGAAGACAGGCCATAAGTCGCTGCCTCGGCAAAGTTATAGTCGCGTTCAACCATGAACAGCGAGCCGCCAAGGATGGCGCAGTTCACTGTAATCAGGGGCAAGAAGATACCCAGCGCATTGTAGAGTGGCGGGAAGTACTTATCGAGAACCATCTCAAGGATTTGCACCATCGCGGCAATCACGCCGATATACGAGATCAGACCAAGGAAAGTCAGGTCCACATCCGGGAAACCCGCCCAGGCCAGCGCACCCGGTTTCAGCAGATAACTGAGCAACAGGTTATTGGTCGGCACAGTGATCGCTTGCACGACCATGACCGAGATACCCAAACCCAGTGCGGTCGAAATCTTCTTGGATACGGCGATGAAGGTACACATCCCCAAAAAGAAGCTGAGCGCGAGGTTTTCGACAAAGATGGCCTTTACGGCCAGAGAAATAAGCCCTTCCATCAGTGCGCCTCTACCTGCTGGATTTTATATTCACGTTCTTCGACCTGGTTCGGCTTCCAGGTCCGGAAAGCCCAGATCAGCAGGCCGATCACGAAGAAGGCCGAAGGCGGCAGCAACAGCAAACCATTCGGTAGATACCAGCCGCCATTATTCACAGTTTGCAGGATCGTCACGCCGAACAGGCTGCCCGAGCCAAACAGTTCGCGGATGAAACCAACCAACATCAGGATCAGGCCATAGCCGAGGCCGTTACCTACACCGTCGATGAACGAAGCCATCGGAGGGTTCTTCATGGCAAACGCTTCGGCCCGCCCCATAACGATACAGTTTGTGATGATCAGGCCAACAAAAACTGACAGGGTTTTCGATATCTGGAAGGCATATGCCTTGAGGATCTGATCCACCAGGATCACCAGCGAAGCGATGATCACCATTTGCACGATGATCCGGATCGATCCCGGAATCTGGTTGCGCAACATGGAGATGAACATTGACGCGAACCCGGTCACAAAGGTCACTGCCAGCGCCATAACGAAAGCAACCTGTAGCGATGAGGTCACCGCAAGTGCGGAACAGATGCCCAACACCTGCAGTGTGATTGGATTGTTGTCGACGAGCGGATCGACCAACAGCTCTTTCTTGGTCTGGGACATCATAGATCTCCTGCTTGCAGTTTGGCCAGGAACGGGCCGTAGCCCGCATCGCCCATCCAGAATTTTACCAGGTTATCAACACCGACAGAGGTCAGCGTGGCACCAGCCAACGCATCGACATAAAAATCGGCACCAGCAGCGGGCTGAGATTTGGCGACTGTGATCTGCAGATCACCCGCATCGTCCCGCAGTTTCTTACCGTTCCACAGCGCTTTCCAGCGTGGGTTATCCACCTCGGCACCTAGACCCGGGGTTTCACCATGCTGATAGAACTGTAGGCCGTAGATATCGTTGCCGTTATTCTCAAGTGCGATAAAACCGTAGAGCGTCGACCAGAGGCCATAGCCATGCAGCGGCAGGATCACCTTATCCAAAGCGCCTGCATCGTCTCGCAGCAGGTAGATGACGCGATACTTGGCCTTGCGACCGATCCCGGCCGGGTCATCGTCCAATGCAACGCTTAGTTCCGGATCACTGGCAGCAGCGATATCGTCAAACGTGGCAGGATCGAACTGGTCGTCCACAAAGTCACCTGTCGCAAGGTCCAGTACATGCGGTTCAAACGCGGCGAAGGCTTCGGTTACATTTATGCCGGGTTCGTAAACACCCGCGACTTGCAAAACATTGACCTGTTTGTCCTTCAGCTTGTTCGCTTCCTGCACAGGGCGCAAGCTGACCGCAGCGGCTGATACGACCATCGACGCAACCAGGCATACAGCCACAGCGACGAAAATCGTCTTGCCAACAGAATCCGGCGAGGCCGCAAGAAACTTGGCAATCGCGCCTTTTGGTTCTTGGGATTGCGGATCAGACATGGCGACGCGCCCTCCGTTTGATATTTGCCTGGACGACGAAATAGTCGATCAGCGGTGCAAAGACGTTTCCGAACAGGATTGCCAGCATCATGCCTTCGGGGAAAGCGGGGTTCACCACACGGATCAACACAACCATGACACCGATCAGCGCCCCGTAGATGTAACGCCCAACATTGGTGTGGCTGGCAGAGACGGGCTCGGTGACCATAAAGGCCAGCCCGAAGGCATACCCGCCAAGTACGATGTGCCAATACCAGGGCATGGCGAACATTGGATTGGTGTCCGACCCAATCACGTTCAGTAGCAGGGTAAAGCCGATGGTTCCGGCCAGACATCCTAAGATCAATCGGTAGTTCGCGATCTTGGTCAGAAGCAGGAAGCCCAAGCCGATCATACAGGCCAGTGTCGATGTCTCACCGAAACTTCCTTGGATGGTGCCGTAGAATGCGCTGGACCAAGTGATGCCTTCGGCGGCCAGAGCCTGAACCCCCTCGGCTGCAGAAACAGCCAGGGCAGTGGCGCCCGAAAACCCGTCAACAGGTGTCCAAACCGAGTCGCCAGACATCTGAGCCGGATACGCGAAGTATAGGAACGCACGGCCCACAAGCGCGGGGTTGAGGAAGTTCTTGCCGGTCCCGCCAAAAACTTCTTTGCCGATCACAACACCGAATATGATGCCCAGAGCCACCTGCCACAGCGGTGTCGTTGCCGGCATGATAAGCGTGTAAAGCATAGAAGTAACAAGAAAACCCTCGTTGACCTCATGGCCCCGCACTGTCGCGAAGATCACCTCGAAGATACCGCCAGCAACCAACGTCACAATATAGATTGGCAGGAAGTAAAGCATCCCGTGCGCTACATTGGCAAAGATACTGGACGGGTCCAGCGAGATGCCGAACATCTGCAAAAGGGCGATCCGCCAGCCTGTGGCCGCATCAGGTCCAAGCGCGGCAATTGCCGAGTTCGCCTGATAACCGGTGTTCCACATCCCCCATAGAATGCAGGGGATCGTGGCGATCACGACATAGGTCATGATCCGCTTCATATCCACATAGGACCGCGCGTGAGGGGCGACAGAGGTTACGGTTTTCGGAGTGTAGATGAAGCTTTCTACCATCTCGTAGATGGGAAAATACTTCTCGTACTTGCCGCCTTTGGTAAAGTTCGGCTCGATCCGATCAAAGAAGCTGCGCAAACCCATTCGGCTCAGCCCTCCTTTTCAATCTTGCTAAGGCAGTCGCGCAGCGCCAACCCGTATTCATATTTCGCCGGGCATGCAAAGCCCACAAGGCCCAGATCTTCTTCGTCCAGTTCCAACGCGCCCAGAGCTTGAGCAGTGTCGGTATCCATTACCAACAGAGCACGTAATAGCTGTGTCGGCAGGTAATCCTGTGGCATCAGCTCTTCAAACGTGCCGGTCGGAACCATGGCGCGTCGTCCGCCATTCAAATTGCTGGTAAAGGCATAGAGTTTATTGGCAAAAGCAGACCCCAGGACTGGCTGAACGGCAAATTTCGACGGCATGGGGAGAATCCAACCCATAGTGATCTGGTCGGGATCTTCGCGGATGATGGTGATCTGACGTGCAAAACGACCGAGATACGCAGTCGGGCCTTCAGCATGACGTCCTGACAGGATTGAACCCGATATGATCCGAGCGGCTCCATCGACATTGACCTCATCACGGATCAGATCGTCAGTTGAGGCGCCCATGACCGTACGGATCAAACGTGGTTGCCGCGCACCCGGTCCGGCCAGTGCGATCACAACATTCGGATCAAGGTGACCGGATTGCACTAGGCGTCCGATGGCAATCACGTCTTGATAGCCAATTGTCCATACCTGCTTGTCAGCGGCTAAAGGCTCTAGAAAGTGAATATGTGTCCCGGCGAGCCCGGACGGATGCGGGCCCGAGAAAGCCGCTGCCTCAACCTCGGGAAGATCAGCACCTGGGATGGCTTCTCCATCTTTGTAGCAAAGATAGGTTTTTCCTTCAGTCAGATGTGAGATTGCGGTCAAACCTGCCGTAAATGCCTCTGATGCATCGGCGATTACCACGGCAGCATCTGCAGCCAGTGGATCGCTGTCCATCGCGGTGACAAAAATCGCTGCTGGTGTCGTCCCCGGTTCGGGCATCTTTGAATAGGGTCGCGTGCGGAAAGCAGTCCACAACCCAGCCGCACATAGCTTGGCGGTGACACCAGCGCCTGAGACCGCATCACCAACGCCCGAGAAATCAACCCCGGTATCATTGACGTCGGATACTTCGATCACGACGCTTTGAAGAACACGCCGCGCACCACGGTTAACGGCAACAACTTTCCCACTCAGCGGTGCGACAATCATCGCCTCTGGCGCGTCCTTGTGACAAAACAGCGGCGTACCGCGCTGAACATCATCACCTTCCTGAACCAACATGCGGGGTTTTAGACCTAGATAATCCCCCCCCAGAACGCCAACACTGGAAAACTCAGGCCCCGGTTGGATGTTTTGCTCGGGCGCGCCTTCAATCGGCAAATCCAACCCTTTTTTTAGTTTGAAAGTTTGCATGTCGCTACGTTCTTCCAAGCCTCTGTCCTGCGCCTGCTGCTTGCCACCTTACAATGATGGCAACAAATATCACGATTTTTCCGATCAGTCCGGTCGCAAAAGCACCACAAACCGACCAGAATCTGCAAGCGTAATTCCGATCAAAGCTCCTTTACGCGGGGATGCACGCAAACGCAAACCTGTTACCGCTCAATTTCGAACCTGAAATTCACATTCTTATGATTCAGTTTCACATTGAGTGGATTTTTGCCCTCAATTTGTATGTCGCACCTAATGTTCATCCGGTGTAAGCAGCCTGAATGAAAGACGAAGATGATCTCGAGATTTTTTTGATCGCCACGCCCGGCCTCGAAGCGCCTCTTTATGCGGAAGCGATCGAGCGGGGATTTGGCGGTCCGCAAAAGCTCGCAGGTGGTGTTGTTTGCCGTGGGGGCTGGCGTGAAGTCTGGCGTGCGAATCTTGAGCTGAGGGGTGCCAACAAAGTTCTGGTGCGACTGGGCAGTTTTCCCGCAGTCCATTTGGCGCAGTTGGACAAGCGGGCACGCAAGTTCCCTTGGGCCGAGTTCCTGAGATCCGATATTCCGGTAAGAGTCGAGGCAACCTGCCGTAAATCACGCATCTATCATGACAGGGCGGCCCGCCAACGTATTGAACGCGCCATTTCTGAGACACTTGGCGCGCCGGTCTCATCTGATGCCACCGTTCGCGTGCTTCTTCGGATCGAAAAAGATATTTGCACTCTGTCGCTGGACAGCTCCGGTGAGCCATTACACAAACGCGGCCATAAACCCGCCATTGCTAAGGCTCCGATGCGGGAGACCATGGCAGCTATGTTCCTGCGCGAATGTGGTTATGACGGATCTGAGCCGGTCTTGGACCCGATGTGCGGCTCGGGCACGTTTGTAATTGAGGCAGCTGAGATAGCGCTTGGTCTGATGCCGGGAAGATCGCGTAGATTCGCTTTCGAGAACTTTGCCAGCTTTGACCACGATGCTTGGCACGAGTTGCGCAAGCGGACTCAAACGCACGAAACCGAGTTGAAATTCTTTGGTTCCGATCGGAATGAGGGCGCAATTGAAGCGTCGCGTTCGAATGCAATGCAGGCCAAAGTGGATCAGATCACCCAGTTTCAGCACCGTTCGGTCAGTGACATCAAATCTCCCGCCGGGCCGACGGGGCTGATCATCGTGAACCCCCCTTACGGGGCCCGCATCGGTGACGAAAAGCGCTTGCGCTCCCTATATAGTAGCCTTGGCAAGGTACTCGCCAACCGTTTTCACGGCTGGCGTGTGGGCATTGTCACCACGACACCTGGACTTGCCCGCGCAACGCGCCTGCCTTTGCTCCCGCCCGGTCCGGTCGTCAATCATGGCGGAACCAAAATTCGGCTCTATCGCACTGAACCACTGAAGTGAGATACGGTCCAAATCCCCACTTGGACTTGTTGCAACGGTCGCCATTCTGCCCCCGTGCTTCACCCTATATCAATCTCAGAAATCCTCTTGCACATCCAAATCGCGAGGTATAGATCACCCGCCACGGTCGGAGTGTAGCTCAGCCTGGTAGAGCACTGTCTTCGGGAGGCAGGGGTCGGAGGTTCGAATCCTCTCACTCCGACCAGATCAACTGCTTGATGTATAACGCATCTTCTGCAGTTGCTCGCATTAGCACGAACCGCCGTGCACGTGTCTGTCACTCTCTCGTCACTCGCAGCACCGCGTTGCCCCTCTTACGGAGCGACAGGAATGGCAACGATCAGGAAGCGTGGAAACAAGTGGCAGTGCATCGTCCGACGTGAGGGCCGTACGGCAAGCAAGTCATTCGAAAGACGCGTGGATGCGATGAAGTGGGGAAGCGCCGTCGAAGCGCAGGCTGACGCAATCGGGGGAGCCTTGCCGACACCTGCAAGCAAGCAGGCAGATGCGCTGCGGGTGCTTACCCTTGCAGATGCACTCCGCCGCCTAGCTAATGAAATGCCGGGGGAACGCTGGCGACTTGAGGCGTTGGCACGCTCCAAGATGGCCAAATCGCGGATCGAAGCACTGGGTGTGGAAGACGTGTCAACTTGGCGCGACATGCGTCTACAAGATGCAAAGCCGTCTACAGTGGTTCGCGAATTATCGTTGATGCAAACAGCGATCGACCGAGTACTTGGCGATGTCGGGAGGGACACGAACCCGGTCCGGCACACGAAACGGCCAAGGATCAAGGAACAACGCGATCGCAGATTGACTGAAGACGAATGGCATAGATTGCTTCGGGCGGCTGGCGAGTGCCTCAACCCCTACGTGAAGCCAATGCTGGTTCTAGCAAGAGAGACTGCGATGCGGCGCGGTGAGCTCCTTTCGATGAAGTGGAAGCATGTCGAATTCGATGCATTCACGGTGTTTCTTCCCCGATCCAAGAACGGGCGTTCACGACTGGTTCCGTTGTCGCCCACAGCCGTCGAAGTATTGCGTGCTCTGCCGAACACTGAAGCGCGTGTGTTTCCACTGAGTGCAAACTCCGTCCGAATGGCGTGGCAACGTCTGCGCGCACGGGCGGGTGTCAAAGACGTCAGATTGCATGATCTGCGAGCGCAGGCTGCGACGGACAAACTCCTCGCAGGCTGGTCAGTAGCTGAAGTGCAAATGCTGACGGGCCATCGCGATGCAGGCGTGCTGCTCGAACGATACGCACGACTACGGGCTTCCGACATTGTCGCCAAGCTACACGCAAACGAATGACCGATAACATGATGTGCGGTGTCAGCACACGCCCCGTGCCTTCGGCTTGGCGGGAGAGTTGAGCTAAGTGGGACATTGTCAATTGCTGCAGAACTAAGCGCGGCAATGACCCACAACACCTTGTTTTATATATCTTAAAATGAAATTCAAGTTGACCGTACTGATACGATCGGGTACGATCTCCATACCGGTTAAGACCTGCAAACTGCTCTGACAGCACCATCGTCACGCCGAGGAAATCACAATTTTTTCGATGAAGTAGGTCAATGGATCGCAATGAAGTAGAGCCCTATCTGAGTAGTGCCGAAGCCGCTCGTATGTTGGGCATGAGCTTGCGCACTCTTGGTAGAATGAGACGCCAAAACGACGGGCCTCCGGCGTTACGGATCAACGCTAGGGTCTTCCGCTACAGGAGGTCCGAACTGGATCGTTGGCTCTCGTCCCGTGCTTGTCGCTAACCCGTGTAAGTAATGCGAACCTGACCACTAGCATCGGCCCCAGACCACGAAAGGGCAGATTCAATGAAGACTAACGTCAAGTCGCGCGATTCCGGTCAGATGCCACCTCCCCCCGAAAACGGTGATGGCGGCGGCGATGGCGAACCGAATTGGGGGTGCCCCAATCCCAAAGGTCTGCCGGCGCTTGAAGACTTCCTCAAAATGCCCCGAGATATCCAATCGCGTTGGTATCGCGCTGTTGCGCTACACAGGAAACGCGGGCATGAACTTTTTCAGCTTGAGGCATTAACGCGGTTTACCAACGCGCAGCTTTCCCGATTTGAGCTTGAACGGATTGACGCCGAAGTTGAATGCTCGATTGAGTATTTGGAGTCTCATTTGGAAAGCGCGGATAGACTTGTTGCGCATGATTCCGACGTGGAAGTCGGCCGCGCAGTCATGTGGATCTACTCATGCGAGACCGAAAGCGCGTGGGAAGCTGCCGTTATGCTTGGCGTTTGCGACGACGACTTGAAGAACTCGGAAGACGGCGAGGCTCCAAGTGTCTAGGCCCAGCAATTCCGGAAAGCCACCGTTCGCCTACTTGGTGCCCACTGCGCTCTACTCTTTGCCGGCGATACGGCACAGTATCCTCATCAGGCGACCCACAAGAAGGCCTAGGTCGGTCGTGTTCGGCGAGATGGCCGACGGCACAGAGTCACGAGCCCCAGCCACTCAAAGCCGCACTTTTACAACCGGCCAGCTGCTGAATCGAAAAACGCTCAAATGGCTAGGTTTGATGAACAGACTTGGGTTCGACATCTTCTGGCGCCCAGTCGGCCCGCACGTCGTGATCGACATCGACAATGCCGACGATGACCTCTGGCATTCCATGATCATGGATGGGCTAAGGATATCGCTTTTGACCCAGACTTCGGCCTCGAACTACCAAGCGTGGATAAGTCTGGCGAGCGGCCGTATTCCGATTGACGAGGATCTGTCCGGTTCTGCACAACGCATGCTGACTTTCCGCTACGGCGGGGACAAGTGCGCGGTTGGAGCAGGAAGATTCGGTCGGCTACCCGGCTACACCAATCGCAAACCTGAGCATCAACGAGCTGACGGTTCTTGGCGGGTGGTTGGTATTCGCAATGGACCACTTCTTCGCAATCAACCCATGAGGAGGGTCTGCCATCAAACCGTTGAGGAAGCCACGATGCGGCTCGCCGAGGAGAAGGCCGCGTGGCTTAACTCTCCCCGTATGCGCAGCGTCACAGCATGTGAGACGGATTTTGGGTGTCCAGCAGGCCTGCTTCCGAATGACATGCTGCCAGATCTATCCATCAGCGAAGACGGAGATAAAAAGGCGGAAATGGCACTCTTTCACGTATCAGGCATGTGGGCCGCCGTGCCGGGGAAGGATCGGTCCACAATGGACTGGCACGTTGCGAAGTGGCTCCGTACAGAGGGCGCCAACATCGATGAAGCCATCCGCGTCCTTGCCGAATTCAGCCCGAAGGCACAGGAGCGCCGCGATCCTCGTGAGTACGCCGAGCGCACCGTAAGGCGGTCTTGGGGGATTGTGTGAGATGACTGAAGGCAAACGACAGCTCGTCGGCTTGGCTGCAAACTTCAAGGCCGACGAAGACCGACAACTCAAAGGAGATCTGTGTGGAAGCCAAGGTCATAGTGAAAAGGAACTAATGTGCCAGCTGCCATCCCTCTCACCTGATGATTGTATGCCGTCTGATGGTCTCGAGTTTGATGCCTTCGTAGCAGCTGCGACTACACCTAGAACCCGAGTGTCAGTGCCTGTAGGCCTTAGCATCGCTGCGCTCGACCAGTACGATTTGCTGGTTCGACATGAGCAGCTAGGCAAGGTCAATCAAGGTCCCAAGACAATGAGCGAAGCGTCACTGCTTCTCTGTGGCATTCGGTCCTGTGTCGTTGGAGACGCGTTGTCAGCCGCCTGGATCTCGATCCTCCTATTACTCAGGTTCGCGGGTAAACGGCATTTTCCAGCATCAGAGCCATTCATTGACGAGGATGGAAGACCGGACATCCGTTTTGATGACCAGCATGTGATCATGATCGAATTGGAGAATGGGTCGCGATTGCCGCTCGAGCCGTGCGAGGTGGCGAACAGTTGCGTGTCGCCGGTCGACGGCTCGTCAAATGGACTTGTCGAAGCGCTTATCCCTGATCGGACAGCATTCATCGATGCGATGCGGCGCAACGCTCTCTACGGTGGGACGGAGTGGACAACGGACGGCGAGCAGTACCTGCAAGACTTGCTCGACGGCTTCTTCGATATGCCGCCAACACCTCAATTCATCGAGAAAGGTCTACTGGAATGCGAGTTGGTCGGCCTGATCCGTCGCGAGCATCCGTCTAGATTGATGGTCAGCGTCAGCCACGGGATGCAGGCGCCGCTCAGGTTGGTTGGTTCAACGGCAGTCATGATCAGCAGGTTGCGTTTTCCAAGCGGTGATCGACCGAAGCGATGCGAAACTTCGGATGGAACAGCGTCGGGAACGCGACGTGCGTCGGCAAGAAACCAGCAGAGTGGACCACAGCGCGTTCAGAACGACCTAGCCGTTGAACGGCAGATCTCGAAAAAGCTCGTCCAAGCATGGATTGGAGTCCTCGAAGACAAGGAAGCCGCCGAACGCCGGGAACGCAAACTTAAACGAAAGTACGACGCATTGCTTAAGGCTGTCGAAACCTCAGGTAACACGATCCAGATTTGCGCGGACGGTACGCCTGTGATCAACCCGGCTCTCCGCCGACACAGCGCTAGTAGGCGAGACAAAGGAGCGGGATGATGACAATCGAAGTACGCGTACCGATCAGCCTCGAAGCCGCAGCGCGTGAACTGGCAGGACTATCACCAGAGGCTCAGTCATTACTGATGGGCATGATCGCATTGACTTCGACAAGCGGTAAACAGGAGATGATCATCGAGGACGCCGTAGATCACGCTGGTCTGCGACGCGCAGTTGGCACCGTCGCCCTAGCCGAACTCATACGCACAGGAGTCATGCACCCTGACCCCGCGACCGGTGGGCTACGCCTGCACCGGCTGTACAGCGGTATAGCTCAGGGGCTCGCCAAGTTTGCGAATGGCCAAACAACCGACGGAGGCGGCGGCGATTTGATCCGGTTTCCAGTTTCAGTGGAGGCTGGCTGATGTCCCGAAGGCGCAAAATGCTCGAACGCCCGCTCAAAGTTCATTGTAGATTTCAGCAGTATGAGAAAACCCAAGGGCTACTTCGTCGCTTGCGAATGAAAAGAAAACTTGAGGAACTGCGAGCCCGGAACCGTGCAGCGGGTATCTCGCCAGTGATTGTGAACTTGGGAGGTATTGGGGAAGACAGCGCATGATCTCATTCCGATTAATCAAATCTCGATTCAACTATCCCACCCTCGCCTGCGAGGGGGCGTGTGCATGGTGATAACGACATGTCATTGGACCAGCCGACACTGACCCAGATGATCCGATATGACGGTACAGTCTACGCACACGAGTTTTGCCGCGTAACCGGCATCAAGCCAAACACGCTCCGGATGTCCCGTTCGAGAGGCAAGGGACCGCCAGCGACCCGCATCTCGAATAACCGAGTCGTAATATCGTTGAGAGATGCCGCGTCTTGGCTGCAGGCAACCGGCCGCTATGTCGAAGCTCTACGTCTCGCAGAATGGCTGGATCAACATTGGCGAGAGGCCGAACGGGAATATCGCCGGATCGAAATCCCCTCGTTTTAGTTGGTAACTCGACACTCCTGTTTGGCTGGTCACAGCTAGTTGAACTGTATGGATCTGGGCCGAGTATACGACTCTGTCCGATACCGGCTTGGTGGCGCTTGGTGACCCTTGATAGAAAACTCGAATGACGCGCATCGGTCCATCGCGGTTACTCTAGGCAAGGTTCGGATACTGCGGTCGCAGTCCGAAATCCTGACCTTCGCTTCGCGGGCAAGTAACGAACCGCGGATTTGCAGACGAAAAGGTAATTTTCTCGCCCCAAAGAAGGGGCTCGAAGATCGCGAATTGCGCTATCCAGTGGAGTTCAAACGTAATTTAGTTCGCCGGATCTGACCATTGAGCGGGCGAGAGACTCTCGCGCGGACAAGGCGCTCGAGATAAACGTCGCGGCTGAACTCGAAGTGAGAAAGGTCGGCGCTGCGTTCTGGGGAGAAGCACAAAATTGGGCGCGAGAATGAGGCCTTCTGTCTTCGCGAGAAAATGGTGACCAGGACGCCCGTGCGGCGATCCCAGGCAAGATGCTGGCGGACAAGCAATGCGCTATTGTTATGATTGCGCTCGGAAACTTCGAAGTAGAGAGCTTTCGAGAAACAACAGGTTAAGAGCCGCTCTCATCCAGTTCACGATGGTATTCTCTGATCATTTCCTGAATTTGTTCATCTGTATGGAAGTATTTTCCAACCCCGAAGGCTGAGCCGACGCCCCAAACGAACAATAGGGCAAGTATTATTTTGCTCCAGTGCTTCTTAAAGAAGCGAGACGCTAAGCTGTCTAAAATGTCTGGCTCCAGCTTTTCCACCAAACCGCTTTTCAGGTTCTTCTCTATCCGTTCTTCCATTTCCGCTGTTTGAAGGAATGTTCCCGAGAAGCCGCCAACCATATCCGACAGAATTTTTCTGGAGTACTCGACGTGATCATACTCTGTCTTGGGTGGGATCTGCTTTTCGACAGCCTTGTGATGCTCAAAGAAGAGAACCCTGAAAAATTTCTCGCCGGCATTCAAACGAATTGGTTTCTTCGAGAAGTTGATTACCAGGCTGCCGATTGGGCCAAAGAAATTCGCATCAACCAGCCCCACATCGAGTGCAAGCATGCCTTGCTTTGTAAACCCACTGCGGAGCGTAACCAACGCCGTTACAGACGTCTCTTCAATTTGAAACTTTTCTTCCGAGATCACCCAAGCGAGGCCGCCAGGTTCCAAGGTGTGAAAGGTCTTTGGTTCGGTTGGATCGTAAGTCTTTGCTTCGTCACCCGTAGGGATGATGGAGTGAATCCTGAGATAGTAGCATCCACCTTGGATGCTTTCTGCGTCAGCATTGGCTAACAGGGCTCGTTCGGTTATCTGTGTGCCTGTGATAAACACGTATCCATCTCCCCAAGGTTGCTGAAGCATGAAAATTTCTAACTGTGATAGATGGGATGCCCGGTTCTTTGCAATGGCTGACCTTGTTGCTTCTTGGAGCGAAGATCGAAGCCGACGGGTGGGGTGCATCGTCGTAGGTGATGCTAATGAGGTCAGGTCGACCGGCTACAACGGACTACCAAGAGGTGTGAGCGCAGAGCACACTTCGCGACATTCGCGCAATGATGGTGAAAAGTACCTTTGGTTCGAACATGCGGAGCGAAACGCACTCTACAATATGCTGCGCGCTGGCGTATCCACAACGAATTGCAGGATGTACTGCAACAGCTTCCCGTGTGCTGATTGCGCGAGAGCCATTATTCAGTCAGGAATTGGTGAGCTTCGAACTTACGCGCCAGACTTGGATGACATAAAGTTTGGAAGGCACTTCAGTGTTGCATTGGAGATGTTTTCTGAAGGTGGAGTAAGTGTAAAACTATTCTCCCGTGATGACGAAATGATTTCCAGGGCTTTCTCCAATCTCGAGGTGACGCGCGATCCGACTAGCGGCTTCTTCAGATAAACATACAAGCTGCTAAGTGCTGTTTTTCTTGGGCTTGTGGGCAGTATTTCTGAAACTACATTTCGTCCCAAGACCGGTCTCGATCAGCCAGAAGTCGGCAATATCGCCTCCGCAATCTGCCTAGCAAGAATTGTTTGTATTGCGTTGCCGACTTGCACGGACTGTTCGGTGCGGTTTCCCATGAAGTGGTATTTGTCTGTGAAGGTTTGTAGTCTTGCTTGATCCCTCCTTCGTACCCCTCGAAACCATCAAAAAAAATCAACCTACACCGAACGCGGCGATTCAATCTCAAAAGGCCGGTGCCGCTGTCAGCTGGATTCGAACGCCTGATATCGGTTATCCGACTCCTTAAGACACTGAGCTCGAACGAATTAGCAACTGGTCGTCTTGGCCGCGCCGCTGAGTTCAATTCGTTGTTTGCAACCTGCGAGCCAAATAGCTAGCTGACCCGCGGCCGGATCGACTTGATCAGGTTTTCGCAGAGCACACTCCCAAACTGTGGCGACACGCCAACCATCTTCCAGTAGCAGACTGCGTACGCTGCTGTCTCGAGCGACGTTGGCGTCGAACTTGGCTTGCCAGAACTCTACGCGCGTCGACGGTATGGTGGCATAGCGACATCCCTGATGCCTGTGCCAGAAACAGCCGTGAACAAATATGACCGCATTGTGCTTCGGAAGAATGATATCGGGACGACCGTGAACCTTGCTGGAGTGCAAACGAAAGCGAAAGCCGCGCGCATGCAAGGCTTTCCTAAGAACGAGCTCGGGCTTCGTATTCTTTCCCTTGATCCCCGACATCATACGGGATCGCGTAGATTTGTCGACAATATCAGCCACATTCGACCTGGTCATTGTTAATGGACCTAGTATACACCGATTCACTGTTGATCGTTAGGAACCTGAATTGCCGACCACTTTTGGAATCGTCGACTTGTTTGCTGGTCCGGGAGGGCTCGGCGAGGGCTTTGCGTCTTTTGTTGAGGGGGGTCACGCACCATTTCGTATCGGTATTTCGGTAGAGAAAGAGACTTCGGCCCATTGGACACTTAGACTTCGCGCGTTCTTGCGTGAATACCTTGAACGTCATGGCTCTCTTCCCACCGAGTTCATCGATTTTCATGCAGGTGGCGGCCTGGAACCTGATTGGAAGAGCGTCGATGCTGGAGCTTGGCGAGCCGCCGAGACGGAAGCTCGTGCGCTTGAGCTTGGTACAGAAGCTGCAGCCAACGCGATCGATGGCACCATCCGCGAGCTAGAAACGAAATTTGACGACACCATTCTGATCGGCGGTCCGCCTTGCCAAGCCTATTCATTGGTGGGACGAGCTAGGTCAAAGGGCAAGGTGGGGTACGTGCCTGAGGAGGACGAACGGCACTATCTGTTTCGCGAGTACATTCGAGTTCTTGACAAGCTTCGGCCAGCCGCATTCGTGATGGAAAACGTGAAGGGAATGCTATCTTCGACAGTTGAAAGCCGTTTGGTGTTCGAGATGTTGATGGAAGACTTGTCTTCTTTGGGTACAGGTCGCGGGCAAAAATACGAGCTCTTTGCGATCAGTGTCGACAATGGAATTGCCGCATTGAGGAAGGCTACGAAGCCTTCGGATTTCATCGTACGCGCGGAGAAGTTCGGGGTCCCGCAGAGACGCCACCGGGTCATTATCATTGGAATCCGTTCGGATCAGGCAAGCGGGGCGGCAGACGCCGAAATCTCAATCCGGAGTGTGGAGCGAACCGTAAGTGAAGTCATCGGCGCGATGCCGTCGCTTCGGAGTGGTATCAGTCGTGGGTTGGACGACCCGATAAAGTGGCGACAGGAAGTGGTCGATGCCGCAAGGCAACTGGCCGGCTTGCATAGAGGGAAAGAGAACGGTCCACTGCGTAAAGCGTTCACTGCTGTTGCAAGGGATTTGAAGAAGACAGCCCCAGACAGCAGGTCGAGTTTCAGTCTTCCAGAGAGCTACGGCACCTCGAATGATGAACTGCTTCGCTGGTTGGAACGACCGGGATTGCGCGCCGTTTCACAACACGAAACGCGTGGGCATATGACGTCAGACCTTGGCCGGTACCTTTACGCAGCCGTATTCGGTAGCGTTCGCGGATACAGCCCAAAGGCTGCAGATTTTCCCTCCGCGATCAGCCCTGATCATCGCAGTTGGTCGACGGGGGCATTCAACGATCGCTTCAGAGTGCAACTGGCCGACCAGGCGGCGACGACAATCACAAGCCACATCTCGAAAGACGGTCACTACTTCATTCACCCCGATCCGATGCAATGCCGCAGCCTGACGGTTCGCGAAGCCGCACGCCTGCAGACATTCCCTGACGACTACCTTTTTCTTGGGAATCGGACACAGCAATACGTGCAGGTAGGCAACGCAGTCCCTCCGTTCCTTGCCCAGAAAATCGCGGCGCTGCTAAAGACAGTACTGACCTGAAGACCTTCCTGCACTCAGATCTTGGCGCATTGAACTCGGGTCAGGACCCCACTCTCCTTGAAGAATGCATCCCCTTTACCAGTCAGAGACTCGGCTCCTGATTCGTCCATGATAACCTGGCTCTCGTTCCTACTCTTCACGCGCAAGGCAAGCTGCGCTGGAAGATTTGATCTCAGGTTCGTGCTGATTACGGAGGCGTCAGGCTTCTGTGTAGCAATGACCACGTGAATTCCCGCTGCACGCGCCTTTTGAGCAAGGCGCTTCAGATGCGCTTCGATCGTTTTCTTCGCATCTGGCTCGGATGTCAGGTCTGCATATTCATCCAGCACGATCACCCATCTCGGAAGACGCTCATCTGCCTGTGCCTGAGCGTTATGGTCGCCAAGAGTTCTTACTTTCGAGCTCTTGAACCTAGCATAGCGCGCCTGCATTTCATCGACCGCACGTGCAAGGATTTCAATTGCATCCTCTTCATCCCAACCAATCTCGCCATCGACGTGCTCGGACTCCGAGAGATGCTGGAGCTCGGTACCCTTTGGGTCGATCAGCTGCAGTCTGACCTCGTCCGGAGAATAGTGTTTGGTCATTCCGCCGAGTATGGTGTTGAGGGCTTCTGATTTTCCGCTCCCTGTTGTACCTCCGATTAGTAGATGGGGAGAGTTTGATGAGGTGAAGTCGATTTCGACGATCTTTCCGAAACGATCCTCGCCCAGAGGAACCGTCAATCCGAACTCGGGTCTTTTCCAGCGAGACCAGAGTTCAGGCGCTTCCACAAAATATCGATCCTTGTCCAGCTTAGGCACATCAATGGTCATGTAGCCTTCGTCGATCGCGAAGCGGATTTCCTGCGAAGCGTTCAGCTTGAGTGCCAGTTTCAAAGCGTCGCTTTTCTCTGTCAGCTTCCTCGGCTCGACACCTTTTCCGGGCAAGACGCGAAAGAGGATCGATGCTGGACCTTCGATCGCGTGCTCTACTCCATTCTCAGTCTTGTGTACGTTGATTCCGTACTGACCAAACGTGTCGAGAATTGTCTGATACCTGATGTCGAGTTCTGCCTTGCCAAGATGGCCGTGTCCGCTCTCTGTTCGAGAAGGTTCGGTACCGTTCTGGACGCCTTTATCGGCGAAGTCGGCAACGCCGGTTTCCGTCTCTGATACTAAAGAAGCAGCAGGCGTTATCGGGATATCCGCAGGAATCTCGGCGCCAGAATTGGTTTCGGCCGGATCGCGTGGTTCGTCCTTAACTTCGCTCTCTTGCGCTTTCCGCTCCTCGCGCCCGGCAGGCTTCAAAACCAGCCGATCATCAGGTCTTTCGAGCAACGCGCTCCCGCCGGTTTGAATAATCTGCACCCGACTGTCTGCGTCGTATTCCTCGATGTTCATTTCGCGGGGGTGCGAGTACTCGCAAAGAGAATACAAGCCTCCGACGTTCACTGATGAAAACCTGCCTCTCCTGAACAGATCCCTGATCTTGTCCGGCACCCGAGAGCTTCGGGTGCCCTTTCCGGAGGATGCGTCACTTGAAATGAAGATCGCATCTTCACTGACCGTATCCACAGCCGAGAGAATCGTGTCTCGCCATAGCTCGCCATCGAGGGGATCCATTTCGGGATCTTGCGAAAACACAGAATCGAACAGTTGCAAGGACTTTCGAACTTGTTCCGCTCCGTGAGCCTCGTATCCTGAACGTCTCAGCTTGCTCTCCAGAACGAGCAGGTCGACCGAGAGACCATCATCGTCAAGGCTGACCGCCAATCTTATCATGTCGGCGCGCATCGCGTTTGCTGATCCGAACCATTCGGGGTGCTCATCGAGGGAGATCCATGCGACAAAGCCGTCGTTTACCGGCACCGAGAGATGGCGCTCGGCAATTTGTCTCGCAATGCTCAAACCGAGTATCTCCTCGGTGACCCGTGATATTCCCAGTGCGTCAAGGGTGAGTCTTGGAGAGATCTGCCTCGCCTCATTGTAGATCTTCTGTGCAAGTAGCTGTGCCTGTTCTTCCACAAGATCCTGCTTGCCGATCAGCGAGGCGATCCGCTTCAGTTTCCTCGTCAGGCGGTCAACAATGAACTGCTTTCCCGCGTTGGATGACACTATAAGCGTAAACAAGCCGCCCGGGCCGACCCCATCGCGAAGCGAAAGCACATCTGGTCGGGTTTCCAGCTTCTCGATCTGTTCTCTCGTGATATGCCGCTCGACCGTGATCACCCAATGAGATCGCTTGTGAAGCGCACCAAAGAAACTCGCGGTGTTGTGGAAGTCGATCTGAATATCGATGAAATCGGTTGTTTCCGGTCTGTCCGAGGCAATCGGGCTGCGACGCTTGTGTCTGACTGCTAGAGTAGACCATCCGGAAAGTGCCGTGTCGGACATCTTGGGCCTCAGCGAAACCCACAGCGCCGCTGCACCGGCCCCTGACGCTATGTAAGTCGGGTCATCGAGAAGTGGGTCGAAATTCCCGACCGAGGCCGAATCGTCTTCAGTCTTTTCGTCTGGGTTTACATTGTCGTCCAGAAACTGCGGAACAATCGCAAGGTCGCATACGAGCTCTCCCAGTTCCTCGTCGGCGTCTTCCTTGACCTTCTTCAAGTCGTGCAGATTGAGCTGCACTGGTGGAAACAGGGCACCCTCTCCAGTGAGACGATTGTCGGTATCAACCAGTTCGAACTGGCGGGCAGCTTCGTCCCAGCAATCCTTCGGCGCCACGAGTTCGATTGTCATCGCGAGGTTCTTGAAGTCGCCCTTCCGAACATCTTGAACGATATCAGCCGGAAGAGCGCTGGCACCTCCAGTTACCACGAGAATTCGAAGGCCGTCTGTCTTGTAAGGGTGAGCGTGAAGGTAAGCAGTTATCTGGCGGACGATCTCTGTCACTAGGCTGGAGTGAATTCTCTCACCGGATGCGGTGCCGCCTGATGACGCGTCACGTTGGAAGTTTTCTGTCCAACCTCTTTCTCCGTCGGCAAAGAGAATGTGCCCGTCTGCAGCAGAATGTATCGAAGGCTGCTGGTGAGGTGACAGACCCTCAATCCAGTTCAGATAAAGATCCTCGTTCTGTTGATTCAATTTCAGAGACCCTTCGACCGCATCTGTAGCAAGCTGCGTCGCCTTCGAAAGATAAGCAGCGATCCACCTGAGTTTGAGCGGATGTGATTGCAGCATCAAAACTCGATCGCCATCGAAGCCCTGTACGCAATCCGAGTTGAGGAACTCGATCATGCCAGGCGGGATGTCTCCCTCCGGAACGAATGCTTTTCGCGCGTCGACCAGAAGAGCTGACCACTGATCAAATACGTTGTTCAGCATATCGGAATCGAGACCGCTTCTCTCCGCAGCGTCCCGGAAGGTCGTGCGAATCTCGACCAAACGTTGGATTATCGGGTTTCCGAGAACTTCCCCTTGGAATGGTTTTGCCCGACGGGTTCCAAAAGGCAGAACGCGATGGGCCACCTCTTCGATCCACGCTTCACCACTGCGGTTCGAGGGAGCGTAGAGCTCATCTGTCGCCTCGCCCCGGTCTTCTCCACAAACGGAGATCCAGAACAGCGCGAGATAGGGAAGGTCTTCGGGCAGCCATTCAACCGCCGTTTCAGCGTCAACTTCCGTTTCGTCTTCCGCGTTCACGAGAACGAATTCGAGAGGAACGGGCGGCCAAACCATGCCCTCTTCCTCTTCGGAGGAAGATGTTTCCGATGTATCGGCGTCCGGATCGACCTCTTTCTTCAGTAGCGGGACAGCGCGTTGCTGCACCAGGCGTTCATCGATCCCAAGGGAAACGGTACCAACGCCGTCCGCCAGACTGTTGCGCACCGAGGCCAGTGACTGCCCGTACAGGAACGCGAGCAATCCCATCGTCGGCGAGTCATGTTCGGGGGCAGCTGCGCCGACCCTAAGCTCGATCCTGAATTCTCCATCCTTAAGATCGTGACGTTCCCAGAAGTCTCTGGCTACCTTCGACAACTTGATCAGTGGATTCTGGATCGTCTCAACATTGGGAGCTGCAAGCTTTTCGACCATGCGAAGCGTCTGCTTCGACAGAAGGTCCTTCAAGGGCAATACACCCGCGTCTGCTGTTTCGCTCTCCAGGAACTTGAGGGCATCTTCCGATGACCGGTTGTTCAACCCGATTTCGACTACGAGTTCATCGAACTCCGTCTTTCTTGACGGCGCCTTGTCCTCGATCTCTTCTGCGACTCGCTGCCCAAGAGGAAGGCCTTTCAGATCCTTGATGAAGACTTGCTCGAAGATGCGATAAGGGATGCCGTTCCGCTTTTCCCGCGTCGGGGCCAAGCAGTACGTGGCACATGCCTCACGCCACTTGGCCTGCAGTTCGGGCGCAAGGGGTTCATCCTGTTCATCTACGAACTTGGTCCTGAGGCAATCCTGCGCAGTCTTCTCGGCATCAAGATCCGACGAGGGTGAAGCCGCGAGTTCGGCTCGCAATAGATTCAAGGAAAGGCGTCGCGACACTCGCCCCGAACTCTTACGCCAATGCTGGTCCGGAAACATGTCCAAATGTACGAGACAACTTCCCACAAGAGCGTCGGTTTCGTCGGGAGAAAGAACCTCGGCATCGGCAACCAGCTGCTGTGCTGCAGCCGAAACGAACCCTGCAAACTTCCTAACGGGAATTGTCATTTCACCAGCGTTCAACTCTCCAAGGACCTCGACCAAGCGGTCGCGCAGGAGCTCGTTACCCTTGGGATTTCTGGAGCCTGCGATACGCAGCGCCTGCCTGACCATCTCTTCGGGCACACTGAACTCGTCCTCCACGTCGAACGTCCCATCGAGAAAGTTCACGTCGCGTAGTGTGAATAGGTTCTTGAGACCCTGCTCGTCGCTCTCGACCTTTGTTTCGATATAGACGAGGCCACTGTCGTTGTTGTTGCGATAGTATGTTATGGAGTGGCCGGGATCCGCCCTGAACTCGATCGGGAATTCCTCTGGTGCATCACTGGCCACAAGAAGTCGGACGCTCTCAAGGCCGCGATCAGCACTCTGGAGTTGCCATACGCGAAGGAACTCTAGCGCTTCACTCTTCTTGAGGTTCTTCAATCTGAAAGAGTTGCGACCGGCGTCATCCTCTGAGGAGAAGCTGCGAGAAACGATCTCGAATGCTGTCGCTGCAATTATCTGTTCTGTTCTGCTCATTTCGGTTTCCGCCTAGCCGGCTGTCTTAGGAGTTACCATTCGGGTGGCGTCTGAATACTGTGTGACCAATCCCGCGGCGATCATCTGCATCGCCAATTGCGCCTCGTTCTCCTCGAAGATGCTGGCGTCGATCGAATTCACAAGCCCGGACGCCTCGGCAGCACCGCGCCCCACGGCAATACCCAAAATATCGTACAAGACTTCTGTCGCAAACCTCTCGAAAGGCATTTCCCTACCCGACGGAATGGTGGCCAGAACAATCATCTCGAGTGCATCAACAGAGAGTGTGAAGTGTTTTCGCCCCCTCCACGCGTTCAGAAACCCGTTAGCCGCAGCGGTTGCCCAGAAGAAGCTCCTGATCTTGTTCCTTTGTGCGTTTGCGATCTCCGGCTCTGCCTTGATGACAGCGTTGACAATGTTGGTGAGAACCTCCTGCAAGCAGCGTTGCGACACTCGTCGCAGCTGTGGACTGCCGGCTCCGCAGTCACAGATTATCGGCGTGACATCGAGCTCCAGATTAGTTCGCGCACGGCGGTTCTGCATGAGGACTAGCCAGAGCGCGGTCCATCCCATGACAGCCCGTATCTTCGCCACTGAAGTAGCGTCATTCTGTTCGAGAATGTTTAGGATCCCGTTGCGGTAAACATCCTCAAACTCATCGAGATTCGAACGTGTAGCCCTTTCGATCTCATCATTGCCGGGAACTGGATCCGACTTGCTCTGATCGCGGATGAAATCGGCCAGAACTTCCAGAGGACTTTCTGTAGTGGCCGCGTAGAGTTGCCTGAAGCCTTGCCTGATGCGCTCAAGCCGTTCCCAGTCAGGATCAGACCTGAGGATCTTGAACGCCAGAGCTCCACCCCCGCGGAGGTAAAGACGTTCAAGACGTATGTTTCCATATCTTTCTCTTGCATCCCAATGGATGAGTGAAGGCGTATACGGAAAGAAATGCGCTCGGGACCACTTAGGTTCTTTGGTTCCGTTGGGGATTTCCAACTGAAGGCAGCGAAGAAGTTCCCGCAGTGTTTCCTCAGCGGAATTGTCATCGAGTAGCACATCGTGCCGCCGAGGGTCGTCCTTGAAAGCTCCGTCCCAAACCAGCCTCCTGCCAAAGTCATGCGACCTACGGGAGATCTTTACCTCGTCCCCAGCGGGCAAGGGATCCTCACCTTCACCGCAGTAGATGAAGTTAAGAAGTTCGAGGCCCGGGTAATGCCCTGCAGCATCGAAATCGAGAACGCCCCCGAACAGTTCGCGGGAAACTTCCGGACCCTTTCGGGTCTTCTCTTTAGTGAGTTCTTCCATTTTCAGATCACTCCTTCCCTAGGCTCCGGAACCAACCAGAATCGTGCTGCCGTCGATCGAGATCGTGCGGGATCGGCCGTCCCGGATCAGATTGATCTGGTCCGAACTTGCTTCGGCAGACTGCGCAATTCTACCAAGAAAACTAGCGACGCGACGGATGTCGTGTTCGTAAAATTTGGTTGGTACGTGGCCCGCAGCAGCCCTCAGTATGCAATCAAATGTCATCAGGTCGAGCAGTAGGTCATGCGAAAGCCGTCGCTGATCCACAATCCTAAGCACCACATGGCGGTCTATCCAGTCCACGCTATTCTTTACATGATGTGGCTTCTCATCATCTTGTCTCCACTTCTTGGAGAGTCTGATGAGGTCGACATCCGCGGGCTTGATACGTGTAGCAAGGATAGCTGTACCGGACATCGACCGACCAAACGCCGGATCAACAAGGTGAAGCGTCGGCGTCGATTCAGAGAACTGGAGCCCTTGAATATGGTGAAGCCCGGCTATCACGCGTTTCTTCAAAAGCGCGCGCTCTGGAGCGCTCATGTCTCTGTGCACGATCGAGAGAAATTCCGCGCCGTAAGGGAAACCGAGATGGGCCATGTCAAGGTTGTCTCCGCCGAGACCGTCTACGTAGGCGCGACGTCTTAGCGATCTTACCACGCGCGTGACGCTTTCCGCCTCGTCAGCCCTCTGTTTCTTGTTACGCGGATCGCCGATGATCTCGTCGATGCCGTCGGCAGCATCAACCAGATCGCCCGATGAGGAAGTAGAAGGGAACTGCAGGTCCAACTCACCGTGAGCGAAGATCTCCTGCTGATTGATAATGCGCTCGTCGATCTCTCGAATTGCCCGACGACCGGGATCGAGCTTTGGCAGCTGCTGCATCAAGGGGAGACGCTTGAACTGCTCTCGAGAGAGAGTCTCCGGAGCCTCGAATGCGAGGTTGTAGAATGCATAAGCCCTCTGCCATCCCCTCTTCCTCCGGCTCCGACGCATCCTGTGGACGTCCTCGCACTTCAATCCGCCCGTCAACAGGTACGCGAAGGCCATCAGCATGTCGCGGATGGTGATCACGTAGCCAATACGCTCGAGGGTTGCGAGCAAGAGCCGCAGCTTCTCCTTTCGCTTAACGGCGACTTCGTCTCCACCTCGTTCGGACAGCATTTCCCGATTGCGATTGATCGGGCATGCGTCTCGTGCATCGCAGTCGTTGCAACTCCGCCACCTCACACCCGATGTCCAGTCGCGAAGTGCTCTGTCTCCAAGAGACTGCCCGTCTGTCCCCGCTGCTGTAGACTGATGATTCAGGTTCACGATGTGTATACGGCCATCACCACTTGCCTGACCATTGTCGAACGAGGACTCGAAACTGCTGAGTAGCTCACCACAATATGGCCCGGCTTCGCTGGACGACAGCACGGCTCGAAGCCTTCCCTCATTCGCGCAGATGATGGTGACTGCGTCGCTCTCGCCGGACGCCTCGACCAGGTTGGCTGCTATCTCAGGGGTAAATTCGGAGAAGTCCTTGAATATCCGGAGGGCGCCAGTTCCGTTTGCCCCGCGAACTGAAGGGATCACCTGCCTGCCATCGCAAGCAGTGTTGATAAGTTCTCTGGCCTGGTCTTCATCATACCCGAGAAATCTCTCGATTACCCGGCGGCAAAGGTGAGTTTTGCCGTGACCCGCATCCCCGGTCAGAACTATGACCTGCGCACCGAGCTTGGCTGCTTCCAGCACATACTCAAACGCAACCGTGTCAAGGTTGAGAGAATCCTTGGCAACCTGGTACTCTTCGTAGATCTGATCGTGAGAAGGATCGAAAGGAAGAAACCTTGCCATTCGATCGACATGCGGGTTCCTGTTCTCTGGCATTCATTTCCTCCGACAAATATCGCAAGATTTGTGAGCAATCCGCTGCGATTCTCAGTTGTTTATAAGATTAGCGGCTTGAAACCATTAAGCATTTGCTACAGTTTTTAACTCAACCCATGCGTCTCAAAAAAGGCAATTCAGAGGAAACCCTGTGATTGCAGGTCAGAAAGATCGAAATTGAACTTTGCTTGATATCTATACCCAATGGTAGAAGAAGATCTCGATCATCGACAGGTTGCCGGAAAACACTTGGGCGAGCGTGTAGGGCCACATCGCGACTCGAAGTGCACAGGTTACGATAGTCGTTCCAAAAACTAGTGGAGCTGCTGCCAACGGTATTGGGCCAAAGAGAGCAAAGTAGAAGCCTGAGATGAAGGTAGGTGCACTCAGCGCAG
This sequence comes from Ruegeria sp. AN6, assembly GCF_056540425.1. Taxonomy (NCBI): domain Bacteria; kingdom Pseudomonadati; phylum Pseudomonadota; class Alphaproteobacteria; order Rhodobacterales; family Roseobacteraceae; genus Ruegeria; species Ruegeria sp. AN6. The sequence continues at coordinate 1,817 of NZ_JBQFWR010000005.1, read as the reverse complement.
CTCCAACGAGAACGTACACTGAGGCGAATGAGCGAAACCAATTTGTCTGATGAGAATCCTTGGTATGCATGGTAGAAACTCCATAAAGCGTTGGCTAGGCTGCAGCCAAAGAATGGCTCATTGCATCGGCCAATAGGCGGTGATTGCGAGCGTCTTGAGTGCCTTCTTCACGTCCCATCCGGAAGTAATCCATGAATGTGGATGCGGCTTGCAGGTGTTCGATAGGGTTTTCAGAAGGATAGCTGCTATCGAGCATGGAAGGCGACGAAGCCTGCTGTGTAACCCAGTACATGTCTTCACCCATGACTTTACGGACGGCTGCATGTACTTGCTCCGAGTTGGCCTCTGCTCCCGTACGCTTCAGCACTCCTGAAATCAGAAAGCCAAAGTGAAAGTTGGAAAACAGAAGGCCCGCGAAGAGGTGGTTCTTTTCCGATTTCCCCTTGGTTCCGTTGAGTACCGGGATTGCATGCTCCGCGTACTCGAGCCAATCCTGTTGCGCTTCAAATGCTGCTTGAAAATAATCCGGTTTCTTTCTGAACAGTCCAAACATAGCGGTTTCTCATTACTAATTTCTTTCATTCGATAGATGGGTAATTTTCCGCGAACGTGCTTGTGTTCTTACGCCAACCACTTTTGGATTTCGGCCATTCCGCGTAAAAAAAATACCGCGGAGTTGGTACGACCGCTTGCACGCACCCGTTGTGTAACGCTTGCCAACCGACCCGCTGATATAGGGGGATGAATGATATCCTGCCTACGCAACTGTCAAGCGCCGGTACGGGTTTTTGGATTTGGGCGGGGGAGTGACTGATAGCACTTCAGCTGCCTCAGCCGTTCGGTCAACCTTTCGTTGGCGAAATTCGACTCGATCAACGGCAAGTCAAGCAAGTCGCTTGGTCGCATGCTCGTCTTCTCTCCCGTCACTCGCTTGTCACTCTTGTCACTCGATTTCAAATGCAACCGGCTTCGTGTGCGTCTCTTGGTATTGAATGCAATCGGCGCGCGTGCGATGGTGGAATTGTCAAGAAATCGAAGGGAATGCAGCGCGCTTCGTCCGAGGTTTGATGACAGGCATTTGAGGACAGTCTTGCTCCAAAACTGGTAGAGCACTGTCTTCGGGAGGCAGGGGTCGGAGGTTCGAATCCTCTCACTCCGACCAATTAATTCAATAACTTAACATGCGACCTGAGCCAGCCTAGATAGTTAGACACCGCTATGGACACCGTATCTTGCCGAGCCGAGAGCTCCTGAACCCATAGCATTGGAACAGTTGTCACAATCCGTCACAGCCAAGAGTTCCCTCGAAGCACACCTAAGATTGGATAGTGGCTGACAACAATGCCGCCTGTACGCTCAGAAGAGCCCACCTACTGCCGTCAACGACACCGTTAGACGCACCCCCCAGATGTCCAAGGGGGTGCCTGCCAGAATCGTTACTAGGGGCCCCGCTCACACGGCGGAATTTTTTTGCTTTGTCAGCTGCCAGAATACACAGTGGCAGGGCGCGCTCTCACGGTAGGTGTTAGTTCAGTGACAACGACCAGAAACCCAAAGTGATGTCCCCGAACCGCTATTCGCCCGTGTAGAGGAAGGTCTAGTTATAATACAAGCCGTCATCGTAGCCGAAACACTCACCGCTTTTGACAGTGGAAACGAATACGTAGGGTGCTTGGCCTGAGTGTGGGTTACGAAAAAGCTATCATACTTCGAAGCAACCGCTCCGGGATGTGTCGCAAACTCTGGGGTCTAGTTGACGCGCATGCGTGATCTGAGGTTTGTACTCGTCGAAAAATTTTCAAACAGGTTATTTGAGC